>NZ_JBARVQ010000589.1:0-6519 GCF_049646345.1 Albidovulum sp.
ATGGATTTCTTGCCCCAGTCGATCTCATTCAGGGCCTTGATGATGTTCTTTCTGGCCTGCGCCTTGTCGTCCGGTGCGACCGCGTCTTCGAGGTCGAGGAAGATCACGTCGACATCGGATTGTGCCGCTTTTTCAAACATTTGCGGCGCGCTGCCGGGGACGGCCAGCTCACTGCGATTGAGGCGTGCGGGGGCCTGTTCGATGACATGGAAGCTCATGGGGAATGTCCTTGGTCGGGTTGCCGTTGAGTAACGGGCGCCATTGAAGGAAGGAAAAATCCGCTCCTGTCAAGAAAGATTGTTGCGCGACAGAATGACGCTGGGAAATGATCGGAAAGCCTTTTCGGGGGTCGGCAAAGCGTCGGCAAACTGTCGGCAAAACGTATGGCAAACGTATGACAGCCCGCCCCCGGACCTGCGGCATTCATCGCGGCTGGGACCGTTCGCCGGGCAGGCGGGACGAGTAGTAGAACGCGATGGCCTGAGCCCGGTTCGAGACCCCGAGTTTTTCGAAAAGGTTGGACAGGTGGAACTTGACCGTGTTGGCCGAAATCTCGAAATCCCGCGCCAGATCCTTGTTGGTCAACCCCTGCGACAAGGCTTCGAGCAGGGCGCGTTCGCGGCGGGTCAGGCTGTGGATCGGATCGGCCTGCAATTCGCGGATGTCGAGGAACGGAAAGACCATCTGGCCCTGCGCCACGGCCAGACAGGTCTCCAGCAATTTCTCGACCGGGGTGTTGCGGCCGACGAACCCGGCCGCGCCCGACAGCATGGCCTGCCGCGCCACTTCGCCCTTGGGATCGTCGCCGTAGACGACGAAACGCGGCGCATTGGCCTGTTCGCGCAGTACCTCGATCAGTTTCTGTCCGCCGAGGATCGGCACGTTCCAGTCGACCACGCCGATCCTGACTGGCACCCGCATCACCATGCCCAGAAACCCTTCGGCCGTGGCCGATGTGGCCACCAGCGAGAATCGGGGATCGCGGTCGAAAAGCTCGGACATGGCCGACAGAACCAGCGGATTGCTGTCTGCGAGCGAGACCGAAATCGGGGCGGCCGGAGCGTCAATAGCCTGCATTCATTGACCTTTTCTGCAAAAAACTACCCGTTTGGATTGGCTATATTTCGGTATACATCGGTATTATTACCGTAATGGGTAGTTTTTTTCCAGACCAACTGGATACCCAAAAGCAGGAGTAACGCAGGTTGTGACGTCACGGCAAGCAGGATTATGTCCATCCTGACACCGGAGCGACGCGGTTCCGGCAGATTTTCGAGGAGGCCCGCCCGATGAATGATATGACGATCTTCCCGCAGCTTGAAATCCCCGAGACGCTGGCGGCGGGCCCTGGCCCCGGCAATACCGACCCGCGGGTTCTGGCGCGCTTTGCCCAGACCGGCCTTGCCGACCACATGCAGGCCGATGTGCTGCGCGGCATGGTCGAGTGCAAGGAGATGCTGCGGCAGGTCTGGGGTACGACCAACACCTACACCTACGGCGTCGGCGGCACCGGCTTTTCCGGGCTCGACTGCATGCTGGGTGCGATCCTGCCGGGTGATACGGTCGTGGCCTTCGTCAACGGCACCTTTTCCGGCATCGACGGGCTGACGATCCGCATGAAGGCCGCGACGCGGGACGAGCTGCGCGCCAATGCGCTTGACCCTGAGGCGGCGTCTGTCACCATCGTCAACGTGCCGCATGGCCAGTCCGTTACCGGTGAGATCGTCGAGAAGGCGCTGGCCGAGCACAAGCCGAAATGGGCCTTCATGGCGCATTGGGAAACCGGATCGGGCCGGATCAACGACCTGCAGGGCTTCTCGGATGCCTGTGAGCGTCACGGCGCGATGGGGCTGGTGGACGCGGTGTCGTCCCTCGGGATCGCAGATTTCTCCATCGACGCCTATCCGGGCGTGGTCGGCTGGGCCTCTTGCCCGCAGAAGGGCGTCCTGTGCCTGCCGCTGACCTATGCGCCGGTCAGCTTCACCGATGCCTATATCGCCCATGTCCGCGCCAATGGCTGTGCCTCCTACGTCCACAACCCTGTGCTGGAAGCGCGCCACTGGGGCGTCATGGACGGCAAGGATGTGGCGGCGGGCGCCTATCACCGCACCCATTCGGGCTATGCCGTCGCGGCTTTCCACGAAGCCCTGCGCATCACCCTTCAGCATGGCCGCGCCCGGAAGGCCCGCGACTATGCGTTCCACGAAAAGGCACTGCGCGACGCCGTCACGGCGATGGGCTGCGACGTTACCTCGAACATGACCAGCCTGATCGTTCTGAACCTGCCCGCCTCGCTTGCGGGCCGCGAAAAGGAACTGGTGCAGGGCTGCCGCGCCAGGGGCTTCGGCATCTGGCCAACGCTTTCCGAACCGGTTCAGGTCCGCATCGGCATTCTCAACCAGCTTTCCGAAGCGGCCATCACCGATATCGTCATGCGTTTCGCCGTGGCGATGAAAGAGATGGGTGCCGAGGTCGACATGGGCGCGATCCAGAAGGGTCTCGACCAGCATTATCAATCCGCGATGGCGGCAGAGTAATTCCAAGACAGTTACGGGCGGAGGAGGCTCGCACAAATGGATATTCACGAATATCAGGCCAAGGAAATCCTGGGCCGCTTCGGGGTCACGGTACCCGATGGCGGGCTGGCCTATAGCCCCGAGCAGGCGGCATATCGCGCCCGCGAATTGGGTGGCAACCGCTGGATCGTCAAGGCGCAGGTCCATGCCGGTGGCCGTGGCAAGGCCGGTGGCGTGAAGCTGTGTGACAGCGAGCATGAGATCCTTGACGCCGCCGACGAGATGTTCGGCAAGAAGCTGGTGACGCATCAGACCGGGCCCGAGGGCAAGGGCGTCTACCGCGTCTATGTCGAAGCCGCGGTGCCGTTCGAGCAGGAGATCTATCTGGGCTTCGTTCTTGACCGCACCTCGCAGCGGGTGATGATTGTCGCCTCGTCCGAAGGCGGGATGGAGATTGAGGAAATCTCGGAAAGCCGTCCCGACTCGATCGTGCGTTCGACCGTCGAACCGGCCGTCGGTCTGCAGGAATTCCAGGCGCGCGAGATTGCCTTTGCGCTGGGTATTCCGGCGAAGCTGACCCAGCAGATGGTGCGCACCCTTCAGGGCTGCTACCGCGCCTTTACCGAGCTTGACGCGACCATGGTCGAGATCAACCCGCTCGTCATCACCTCGGATGACCGCATCCTTGCGCTTGACGCCAAGATGACCTTCGACGGCAATGCGCTGTTCCGTCACCCGCATGTGTCGGAACTGCGTGACAAGAGTCAGGAAGACCCGCGCGAGGCGCGCGCCGCTGACCGTGGCCTCGCCTATATCGGTCTGACCGGAAATATCGGCTGCATCGTCAATGGCGCCGGTCTGGCGATGGCGACGATGGACACGATCAAGCTGGCCGGTGGTGAGCCTGCAAACTTCCTCGACATCGGCGGCGGCGCCACGCCCGAACGGGTGGCCAAGGCCTTCAAGCTGGTGCTGTCAGACAGCAATGTGCAGGCGGTGCTGGTCAACATCTTCGCCGGGATCAACCGTTGTGACTGGGTGGCCGAGGGTGTCGTGCAGGCACTGACGCAGAACCCGGTCGACGTGCCGGTCATCGTCCGCCTTGCGGGCACCAATGTGGAAGAGGGTCAAAAGATCCTCGCCCAGTCCGGTCTGCCGATCATCCGCGCCACGACGCTGATGGAAGCGGCCGAGCGCGCCGTGACCGCGTGGCAGAACGACAAAAGCCAGAACACCAAGCTGAGGGCCGTCTGATGAGCATCTATCTCGACCGCGACAGCCGCGTCATCGTCCAGGGCATCACCGGACGGCTTGCGAGCTTTCACACCAAGGAAATGATCGAATACGGCACCAATGTCGTTGGTGGCGTGGTGCCGGGCAAGGGTGGTGAGACCGCCCACGGCGTGCCGGTCTTCAACACGGTGAAAGAAGCCGTGGAAGCGACGGGCGCGGATACGTCCTTGGTTTTCGTGCCCCCCCCGTTTGCCGCTGACAGCATCATGGAAGCGGCCGATGGCGGCATCCGCTATGCGGTCTGCGTGACCGACGGCATCCCGGCGCAGGACATGATCCGGGTCAAGCGCTACATGTATCGCTACCCCAAGGAACGCCGCATGGTCCTGACGGGCCCGAACTGCGCGGGCACGATCAGCCCGGGCAAGGCGCTTTGCGGCATCATGCCGGGCCATATCTATCTGCCGGGCCATGTCGGCATCGTCGGCCGCTCGGGGACGCTTGGCTATGAAGCTGCCCAGCAGCTCAAGGATCGCGGCATCGGCGTTTCGACGAGCGTGGGCATCGGCGGCGACCCGATCAACGGGTCTTCGTTCCGCGATATTCTGGAGCAATTCGAGGCCGATCCGGAAACCCATATCGTCTGCATGATCGGTGAGATCGGCGGACCGCAGGAAGCCGAAGCAGCCGAATATATCCAGAACCACATGACCAAGCCGGTCATCGCCTATATCGCGGGTCTGACCGCACCCAAGGGCCGCACGATGGGCCATGCCGGTGCGATCATCTCGGCTTTCGGTGAAAGCGCGTCGGAAAAGGTGGAGATTCTTTCCGCCGCCGGTGTAACCGTGGCTGAGCATCCTTCGATCATCGGTGAGACGATTGAAGCGGTGATGAAGAAAGAAGCCGCTTAAGGGAGGCTGGATATGGCGAAACCCAGAGTACTTGTCACTCGGCGCTGGCCTGAAGCAGTTGAAGCGAAGATGGCAGAGGTCTTTGACCTCACCATCAACCGCGATGACCGGCCGCTTGGGCCCGAGGATATCCGCGGCGCGATCGGCGATTATGACGCCGTTCTGCCCACGGTGACCG
The DNA here is from genome assembly GCF_049646345.1 of Albidovulum sp. Classification (GTDB taxonomy): domain Bacteria; phylum Pseudomonadota; class Alphaproteobacteria; order Rhodobacterales; family Rhodobacteraceae; genus Albidovulum. The sequence goes on from NZ_JBARVQ010000589.1 coordinate 4,842, forward strand.
ACCGCCTGCCGGGTATGGTTTTCGACACGCCCAAGGCGCGCACGAAGATCCTGGCCAATTACGGCGTGGGTTTCGCCCATATCGACACCGATGCGGCAAAGTCGCATGGCATCGCGGTGACGAACACACCCGATGTCCTCTCGGAATGCACCGCCGATATCGCCATGACGCTGATGCTGATGGTGGCGCGGCGGGCAGGCGAGGGCGAACGCGAACTGCGCGATGGCCGCTGGACCGGCTGGCGGCCGACGCATCTTGTCGGCACCAAGGTGTCGGGCGCGACCTTGGGCATCATCGGGTTCGGCCGCATCGGTCAGGCGATGGCACAGCGCGCCCATCACGGCTTTGGCATGAAGATCCTTGTCCAGAACCGTTCGAAAGTCGCGCCCGAGATTCTGGCCCGCTACAACGCGGTGCAGGTCGAGACGGTGGAAGATCTGCTGCCGCAATGCGATTTCGTCTCGCTCCACTGCCCCGGCGGGGCGGCGAACCGGCATCTGATCAATGCGCGGCGTCTCGATCTGATGAAGCCCACGGCCTTCCTGATCAACACCGCGCGGGGCGAGGTCGTGGCCGAACACGCGCTGGCGCAGGCCTTGTGGTTCGGCACGATTGGTGGCGCGGGGCTCGACGTTTTCGAACGCGAACCGCTGATCCACCCGGATCTGAAGGATGCCGACAACCTTGTGATGCTGCCGCATCTGGGATCTGCCACGCGCGAGACGCGCGAGGCGATGGGCTTCCGTGTCTTCGACAACCTGATGGATTTTTTCGAGGGCCGCGCCCCTCGGGACCGTGTCGCCTGATCCGGACCGATCGGACGACGCAAAGACGCCCCTCAGCGACAGCCGGGGGGCGTTTTTCGTCCGGCTGCTGTCAATCAGCAGGAAGCCTAGTTCAGAAAGCTGAGGTGCCCCGAACATGCGGGCGGGGCTGTGGCGAAATTCAAGGCGCCAGAATGTCTGCGCAAGCAGGCCTGCGGAAGCTCAGAGCACCACGCGGTGTTCGGCAAGTCCGGTCGCCTCGACCTTGCAGGCGAAGGTGCATCCATTAGACGGCGTGTCCGCAAGGGTCTGCGGCGAAAGCCCCTGCCGTGCAGAGGTCACGAAAAGGGTGCGCAGGTTGTGCCCGCCAAAGGCGGGGCAGGAACTGTGGTGTCCGCCAACCGGCACGGTCTGAATGAGCCTGCCGTCCGGGGCGTGACACGCCACCCGACCGGCCCCCCATTCGGCCAGCCAGAGATTGCCCTTCGCATCGCAGACCGCACCGTCCGGGGTCAGCCCGTCGGGTCCGAGGTCAAGATAGAGTTCCGGCGGGGATGCGGGCCAACCTTCGCGCGTATCCAGTGCGACGCGCCAGACTTTGGCCGTGGCGGAATCGGCGAAATGGGCAAAGCGCCGGTCGGGGGTGAAGCTGATCGCGTTCGGGATGGTCAGCGGTGCGTAGAGTTTGCGGACCTCACCGCGCCAGTAGCGCCAGATGGTCCCGGCCCCGGGCTCTGCCCCTTTGCCCATCGTGCCGATCCAGAATCCGCCCCAGGGATCCGCCCGTCCGTCATTGGATCGAGTGTGCGGAGTGTCGGCCTCAAGCTCTGTTACCCGGTTGGATTTGCCATTCCGGAGGTCGAACAGATCAAGGCCGGTTTCGGACGCGACCAGCAGCGTGTCGGTATCCACCC
>NZ_JBARVQ010000590.1:0-2584 GCF_049646345.1 Albidovulum sp.
GCGTTGAAATCTTTGATTTCAGGCAGTGTCAGGTGATTCAGGTTTAACACGAAACGCTATATCTGTTTGTAAAGGTCAAACGGGTGCGTCTTTCAGGTTTCGGGCAACGGAAAGTCAATGGATTGGCGGATGCCCAAGTGTCAAACCATCTGGCAGGGCACATCTAGAACCGACCCTACCCTCTATCTCCTGGTCTGCCCCGGTGTGATGCCTTTTGGCCCACCGATGCTACCACCCAACCCGGCCCGCAATGTGCCGAGAACTCCGACCAGTCGCTCCAGCTCTGACAGGTCAAGTCCGGTTTCCGCAATCATGCATCCGGTTATTGCCCCCGCGTCTGCCTGCAACGCCTTGCCCGCAGCGGTCAGAGAAATGACGACCTGACGTTCATCATCCCTGTTACGTTCCCGCTTCACACGTCCCTGTCCTTCGAGCCGCTTCAGAAGCGGCGTCAGAGTACTTGTCTCCATCGCCAGACAGGCTGCGATATCGCCAACCGTACGGTCGTCTTTCTCCCACAGCAGCGTCAGGGTGATGTATTGCGGATAGGTCAGATCAAGACGGGCCAGGTGCTTCTTGTAGGACCGGTTCACCACATGCCAGGTCGCATAGATAGCGTGGCAAAACATATCCTCGGCGTTCACCGGCAGGTTCGACTGGTTCATTTTGCATCCGCGTGATTTATATCGCGCACGATATATTTGTTGACGAGAGAGTTCAACGCGTCATTATGTCGTGTACGATTTAATTGAATACGATAGGATAATAGAATGACATGGTTGCCTTCACTCATGACCGCAACACCGGAAGAAGGCTTCGACCTGGCTATCAAACTGTCACGAATGGCCGTCAAGAAGACCCAGCCGGACGATGCCGCGCGCAGCCGGATGAGACCGGACTACGCGAACAATGCAGATAGCCTCACGATGGTGTCGCAAGTTGTCGCAGCGAACTTCCAGACCGTCGCGGCTGCGAACAACTATTGGCGCAACTGAATCGCCGGACCGGCGCACCGCAAACAAAAACGGGGCCCGAAGGCCCCGTTCTGTCATTTCCGATGCGAAGAAGATCAGGCCTCTTCGGCCGCTTCGACCTCTTCACCTTCATCGCCACCTTCGGATTCGGCCGAACGCAGACCCGACGGGGCCGCAATGTTGGCAATGACGAAGTTACGCTGGATCGTCGGCTTGGCGCCGGCCGGCAAATCGATGTCACCGATATGGATGACGTCACCGATTTCGCGGCCCGACAGGTCGACCGTGATGTGATCGGGAATATCGCCCGCTGTCACTTCCAGTTCGACTTCCGGACGCACCACGACCAGCGTGCCACCCTTGCGGAAGCCCGGCGCCTTGTCCTGATTGACGAAGTCGACATGGATGAACAGACTGATCCGCGACGTACGCTTCAACCGCATCAGGTCGAGATGGGTCGGCAGGTCCTTCACAACATCACGCTGGACGTTGCGGCAGATCACGCGTACGTCTTCCTCACCCTCGACTTTGAGGTTGAAGAGGGTCTGCAGGAAGCGGCCTGCTTTCAGCTTCTTGAGAAGCATGTTGTAGTTGACGTTAATCGCGATCGGATCTTTTCCGCCGCCATAAACGATGCCGGGTACGTTGCCCTCACGACGAGCTTGACGAGCGGCCCCCTTGCCTGTCCCCGTCCGTACCGCGGCTTGAAGATCAGGGATCTCACCAGCCATTGGTCTCTCCATAGTTTTTAAGGGCATCCTCCAAGGGTGCATGCCCGTGAAGCCGCGCGTATAGAGCGGATCGGTCATGAAGAAAAGCGGATTCTGTATTTTCCCTTCCAGCTTCGTAGCAAAGGAAGATCAGTACAGCTTTCCCCTTGCCCAGCCGCTGTCCTGCCATTAAACGGGCAGACGGAGACGTGGCCGAGCGGTCGAAGGCACACCCCTGCTAAGGGTGCAGACGGGAAACCGTCTCGAGGGTTCGAATCCCTTCGTCTCCGCCACTTGTCCTTGAGAAACTGTTCTCTCCATCTGGCTACGGCCGGATTTTTCCGTTATATTCAAGGGTTATGCGGGAGGGGCTGAGCACCGGCCCTAGAAGGCGGAGTGCTCAAAGCGTTCTCTCTGCACCAATATTCTCCGGACCTGATGACTGTGACGGTTTCGGTGAATAGCTATAAGTATCTGAAATCCAATGGCTACTTCTCGGTACAGCTTCGGTCCGTTTGGAGCGGCCACGCGGATGCCAAACGGAACTGTCGTCGAAACACCTATGTCATGCGGCACAGATGCAAGGTTCTCTTGTTCCTTCCTCCTTTGAGTCAAAGCCACCGGGCACCCCTGTGCGTTGCACCCGAAGCTATAATTTGTCACTGGATAGTAAGGCCTCAAACTCCTCTCCAACTCGAAGGTTGCTCGGCTTCCATTCAGTTTCTGAGGGGCGAATTTCTGCGGCTTCAGTCCAACGAAATCCCTCTTTTTCGACTGGCGCCATCTCGACGAGTGAATGACTAGGCCGTGTTGACAAAAGGGATTCACATCGCGCGCTGCGTGTGATTCAAGCTGGTATCTGCAATGGAGACCAGCTTGGCACGAGACCTGATGTCGGAC
>NZ_JBARVQ010000591.1:0-10341 GCF_049646345.1 Albidovulum sp.
ATCCTGCTGCACGAGAAGAAGCTTTCTTCGCTGCAGCCGATGGTTCCGTTGCTGGAATCGGTGATTCAGAGCCAGAAGCCGCTTCTGATCATCGCCGAAGACGTCGAAGGCGAGGCTCTGGCCACGCTCGTCGTCAACAAGCTGCGTGGCGGCCTGAAGATCGCTGCCGTCAAGGCACCGGGCTTTGGCGATCGCCGCAAGGCCATGCTGCAGGACATCGCGATCCTGACCGGTGGTCAGGTCATCTCGGAAGACCTCGGCATGAAGCTTGAGAATGTCGGCATGGACATGCTCGGCACCGCCAAGAAAGTCTCGATCACCAAAGACGCGACGACCATCGTCGACGGCGCCGGTGAAAAGGCCGAAATCGAAGCGCGCGTCGCCCAGATCCGCACCCAGATCGAGGAAACCACCAGCGACTACGACAAGGAAAAGCTGCAGGAACGCGTTGCCAAACTGGCAGGCGGCGTTGCGGTGATCCGCGTTGGCGGCATGACCGAAGTCGAAGTGAAAGAGCGCAAGGACCGCGTCGATGACGCGCTGAACGCGACCCGCGCGGCCGTTCAGGAAGGCGTGATCGTCGGTGGTGGCGTGGCCCTCGTGCAGGCTGGCAAGTCGCTCGACGGTCTGAAGGGCGCCAATGCCGATCAGGATGCTGGCATCGTGATCGTGCGTCGCGCGCTGGAAGCGCCGCTGCGCCAGATCGCTGAAAACGCCGGTGTCGATGGCGCCGTCGTGGCTGGCAAGGTGCGCGAGTCGAAAGACGCGGCCTTTGGTTTCAACGCCCAGACCGAAGAATATGGCGACATGTTCAAGTTCGGCGTGATCGACCCGGCCAAGGTGACGCGGACGGCTCTGGAAGATGCGGCCTCGATCGCCGGTCTCCTGATCACCACCGAAGCCATGGTTGCCGACAAGCCGGAGCCGAAGGGCGCTGGCGGCGGCATGCCCGATATGGGCGGCATGGGCGGCATGGGCGGCATGATGTAATCACGCCGTTCCCGCTTAGGAACGTTGAAGGGGTCCCGTTCGGGGCCCCTTTTCTTTTGCAAGCGGAGCAAGCATCGACGCCAGAGTACCGGTCGTTGCGGGTCGCCCCCCCCCTTTCCTTTTCCCTGCCACTCGGCCAAAGTCGCGCGCCATGAAACACGATATCCCCCGCGACAGTCTGCGCCCGAATTTCTGGAAGCGCCCGCTTGCCTCGATGACCCCGAGGGAGTGGGAGGCGCTGTGCGACGGCTGCGGCAAATGCTGTCTGAACAAGCTGGAAGATGCCGATACCGGCGAGGTTTTCTTCACCCGAATCTCCTGCCGCCTGCTGGACGATCAGACCTGCCGCTGCGGGCAGTATGAGAACCGCAAGCGGTTCGTCCCTGAATGCGTCGTGCTGACGCCGAAAACGTTGTCCAAGGTCGCCTACTGGATGCCCTCGACCTGCGCCTACCGGCTCTTGCATGAAGGCAAGGATCTGCCCGACTGGCATCCGCTGATTTCGGGCGATCCGGACAGCGTGCATGCCGCCGAACAGTCGATCCGCGGCTGGACACTGCCGGAATTCGAAGTCCCCGAAGAGGACTGGGAAGACCACATCATCGAGGATCTGTGATGGAATTCGCCTCTGACAACGCCTCTGGCGCTGCGCCTGAGATCATGGCCGCCCTGACCGAAGTGAACCACGGCTATGCCCCGTCTTACGGCGCCGATCCGGTGATGGACCGGGTGCGCGCACAGGTCCGCGAGATATTCGAAGCGCCCGAGGCGGAAGTCTATCTGGTCAATAACGGCACGACGGCCAATGCCCTGTCACTGGCAACCTACTGTCCGCCCTGGGGCGCGGTTTACTGCCACGAGGCCGCGCATGTTGAAATGGACGAATGCGGTGCGCCGGAGTTTTTCATTGGCGGCGGCAAACTGGTGAAGGTGCCGGGCGCGGATGGCAAGATGACGCCGGATGCCTTGCGCAGGATTATCGCAGCGACACCACAGGGTTTTGTCCACGCCACCCAGCGCGGCATGGTCACGCTGACCAATACGACCGAGGCCGGTACGGTCTATCCTGCCGCGGAACTTGCCGCATTGGGTGAGGTCGCCAAGTCCTGCGATCTGCCGGTTCATCTTGACGGTGCGCGCTTTGCCAATGCGCTTGTCGCCACCAATGCCAACCCGGCCGAGATGAGCTGGAAGGCCGGTGTCGACATCCTGTCATTCGGCGGCACAAAAAACGGCTGCATGGGGGTCGAGGCGGTGGTGATCTTCGATCCCGCCAAGGCCTGGGAGTTCGAGCTGCGCCGCAAGCGGGGCGGGCATCTATTCTCCAAGCATCGCTATCTGTCGGCACAGATGGAGGCCTATCTGACCGATGGGCTCTGGCTCAGGCTTGCGCGTGCCGCCAACGACCGCGCTGCAGCGCTGGAACAGGCGGTTCTGGCTGTGCCCGGCGCCCGCCTGATGCATCCCCGCGAGGCGAATATCCTCTTTGCCTATCTGCCACGCGGCACTCACCGGCGCGCCATGGCGGCAGGCGCGCATTACTATCTCTGGCCCTTCGACCAATCCATGGATGGCCCGGAAGACGAAGCCCTGTCAGCCCGTTTCGTCGCCTCATGGTGCACGACCGAGGCCGAAATCGATGCTTTCGCGAAAGTTATCAGAAACACCTGACCGCAGGTTTTGCCTGGGCGTGTGGCCTTAAAACGCCTTGCAGATCCGCAGCGCGTCATAGACGGCGGCATGAATGTTTCGCCCCGCCACGGCATCGCCGATCCGCGCAAGCAGGAAGGTGCCAACGGGATTGCTTTCGCGGAAAGGGTCCATTCCCTTGACCATGGCCGTCTGGTCCAGTTGCCCGAGATTTTTCGCCTGTACCTTCAGCGCGAAATAGACATCGTCTGCGGGCACTGTGCCATGTTCCGACACAACATGATCCACGATCCGCTCACTGATTTCCCCGGTCAGCACATGCCTGAGGGTGACACGCCTGCGGTTGCCCTCACCCGCCACCGCCACCGGCTCAAGGAAGCACTCAAACCCCACTCCGCGTGCCGCAAGGTCGCGCAGGACGACGGCAGAATTGGTCGGGCCCAGTTCGTGGGCCACCATCCGGTCCGGCGTCACGACGGTTACCTGCACACGAGCGCGCGACAGGACATCGGCCGCAACCAGGGCCGCATGATCCCCGACCTCGTCGAGCAACAGAACATCGCCCGAGAGCCGCACCTCGCCGCCAAGCACATCCCAACTTGAGGTCACGAGGTCGCCCCCCGGAATATCCAGCGGCGCGGGCCAGCCACCGGTGGCCACGATCACGAGGTCGGGGCTTTCGCCCAGAACATCGGCGGCCTCGGCATAGCAGTTCATCCGGATAACTACCCCGATGCGCTCGACCTCGCCGATCAGCCAGTCGGCCACGCCCCATATCTGGCGCCGTGTTGTGCCCTTCGCCGCCAGCGCGATCTGGCCGCCAAGGCGGTCGGTCGCCTCGAAGAGCACCACGTCATGCCCGCGTTCGGTCGCAACCCGCGCTGCCTCCAGCCCGCCGGGGCCGCCGCCGACGACCACCACCTTGCGCCGCTGCGCCGCCTTCGCAATCACATGCGGCATCGCCGCCTCGCGCCCCGTCGCGGCATTGTGGCCGCAAACCGCCGCCTTGCCCTGATTGACCCGGTCAACGCAGTAGCCGAGACCGACACAGGGGCGGATACGTTCCTCCTCGCCCCGCGACAGTTTCGCGACCAGATAGGGATCGGCCATATGCGCGCGGGTCATGCCGATCAGGTCGACCAGCCCGTCCCGGATCGCATGGCGGGCCGTGGCGATATCCGCCACGCCGCCCGCGTGGAAGACCGGAATAGCCACCACCTGACGGATGCGGCCCGCGACCGAAAGATGAGCGGCGGCAGGCATGCCCATGGGCGGCACCCAACCGGCCAGACCCAGATCGTCATAGGGCGCGCCCGCAAGGATGTTCAGAAAATCGACCGCACCGGTCGCGGCGATCTTGCGCGCGATCTCCACACATTCCCCTTCCTCCAACCCGCCCTCGGCAAGTTCATCCCCGGTGATGCGCAGGCCAAGGATCAGGTCAGGTCCGACCGCATTCCGCACCGCCTCAATCACCTGAAGGGTCAGCCGCAGCCGGTTATCGAGCGTCCCGCCATAATCGTCGTCCCGGCAATTGACAAGCGGCGAGAGAAACTGCCCCAGAAGATGCGAATGCGACAGAAGCTCGATCCCATCGAAGCCACCGTCCTGACAGCGCCGCGCGGCCCGCGCGAAATCGTCGATGATGCGGGCGATATCCTCGGCCTCCATCGCCTTGGGAAAGGACCGGTGCGCCCTCTCGCGCCGCGCGGACGGTCCTGCGACCGGCAGCCAGTGACCGTTATCCCAGGCGGTGCGACGGCCCATATGGGTGATCTGGCACATCACTCCGGCCCCATGGGCGCGGACACCGTCGGTCAGCTTCCGGAACCACGGCAAGATACTGTCATCGCCCGCATAGAGCTGGCCGAAAACCGAAGGACTGTCTGGCGCGATATTGGTCGATCCACCGATGATGGTCAGGCCGATCCCGCCCTTTGCCTTCTCTTCGTGATAGAGCCGGTAACGGTTCCTCGGATGACCGCCTTCTTCAAAGGACGGGGCATGCGCGGTGCTCATGATGCGGTTACGCAGCGTCAGATGCCTGAGTTGGAACGGTTGCAGAAGGGGATCCATGACGATCTTTCGGCGGGTTGCGTCGTCGTCCAAGAAAACCACAAATCATGGCCGGGTCGCGCGGAATACCGACACCGGTGCCACTGTCACGCGACACCGGAGCGATCGGCCCCGCCCTACCCCGCCGCACGGTCCAGATTGACCCCGATCAGACCGGCGGTCTCATCCGGATGGGTGACCGGCACCATATGGGCCGCGCCCGGCACCGTGGCGATGCCGACATCGGGCAGGCGCGCGGCGATGTTTTCGGCGATACGTTCGATGATCGGCGGCGAGGCCTCGCCCCGGATCAGGAGGACCGGCATGTGGAGGCTTTCGAGCGCGTCGGGCGCAAGGATACCACCGCTGTCCTCAAACAAGGCGGGCGCCCCCGCCCCGATCAGCGGGATACGCGCTGTTACTTCGCGGCGGGACTTGTCGTTCATCGCCTGCCAGTCGACGCCGGTGCCCCACATCGCCGTAAAGGCTTCAGCCGCCGCCGCATACTCGCCTGAGGTCAACATCTGCTCGAAAAGCGCGCTGTTCGCCAGATGCTCCTCCCATACCGGCTCGCCCCGCGTCGCCGCAAAAAGCACAGGCTCGATCAGCGTCAGGGTGCGGAATGCTTCGGGGGCCGCGATGGCAAGACGGAGTGCCACGACCGCGCCAAAGGAATGGCCGATCAGATCCACCGGTTCCTCAACGAAACTTGCGGCGATCTGGGTGGCACGGGTGAGGAAATCACCCTCCCCCGCCCAATCCGCCGAGCGGCCATGGCCCGGCATATCGAAGGCGGTCAGGGTAATCCGGTCGTCCAACCGTTGCATCACCTCCGCCCAGGCATTCGAACTGGCCAGCGAGCAATGCACCGCCAGCGCCGGACGGGGTCCGGAGCCGAAAGTCTGCCAACAGGTCGGAAACCCTGCCCGGTCCTCAAGCGGCATCAGAGCTTGCCCGCCAGATGCAGGTCGAGATCGTCGAGCCGGTCCTGGCCCCAGAAACGCTGACCGCTATCGACCAGATAGAAGGGCGACCCGAAGACCCCCCGGTTCACCGCTTCTTCCAGATTGTTGGCATAGGTCTCGGCCCCCAGAAGCAGGCCCTTGTCGGCCAGATCCGCCTCGAACCCGGCCTTGCTCAGCAGGTCGCGGATCACCTCGTCCGCAGCAATGTCACGTTCCTCGGCCCAGCAGGCCCGCAGCACCGAATGCACGAAAGCGCCCAGATCGCCCGCCGCCCCTTTCCCTTTCGCGGCCTGTGCGGCGATGATCGCATAGGAAGAAGGCGCTGCATTCGTCGGCCAGAACATCGGCTGAAGGTTGATCTTCATCCCCGCTTTGGCGGCTTGGCGGGTGATTTCCTGCAATCGGTATTCCTTGCGGCTGTCATGCCGGTCCTTCGGCGCCGTGCCACCTGTGCGCCCGAACAGACCGCCGATATCAACCGGCTTGCAGGTCACAGTCGCACCGTGTTTCGCAGCGATTTCCTCCAGCCGGGTGCCGGCAAGGTAGGCAAAGGGCGACAGCGTGGTCAGGAAGTAGTCGATATGTGGCATTTCCGGCACTCCTTCGGGTTTGCCCGGACGCTAGCCCGATGATAAGCGGGTGGCAACGTCACGAATCCGTCATCCGGCCCGGTTTTGCGGCCCCGAACGACAAGGACCCGCCATGCCCTCCATGACCGAGCCGAAGCTCATCTCCGGCAATTCCAACCGCCCGCTGGCCAATTCCATCGCAAGGCGGATGTCGATGCACCGGGGCATGTCGGTCGGGCTGGTCGATGCGCGGGTCGAACGCTTCAACGATCAGGAGATTTTCGTTGAGGTCTTCGAGAATGTCCGCGGTGAGGACATGTACATCATCCAGTCGACATCGAACCCGGCGAATGACAACCTGATGGAGCTTCTGATCATGACCGATGCTTTGCGCCGGTCCTCGGCCGACCGGATCACCGCCGTGATCCCCTATTTCGGTTACGCCCGTCAGGACCGCCGCGCCAAGGCGCGCACGCCGATTTCGGCCAAGCTGGTGGCGAACCTCCTGACCGAAGCTGGTGTCGGCCGGGTCCTGACGATGGACCTGCATGCGGCGCAGATTCAGGGCTTTTTCGATATTCCGGTGGACAACCTCTATGCCTCGCCGATCTTTGCCCTCGACATCGAGCACCATTTCAAGGGCCGCCTGAACGAAGTGACTGTGGTCTCGCCCGATGTCGGCGGCGTGGCCCGCGCCCGTGAACTGGCGCAGCGCATCGGCTGCGGCCTTGCCATCGTCGACAAGCGGCGTGTCAAGGCGGGCGAGATTGCCGAAATGACGGTCATCGGTGATGTTTCGGGCCAGACCTGCATCATCGTCGACGACATCTGCGACACGGCCGGCACGCTCTGCAAGGCGGCCGAGGTGCTGATGGAGGGCGGCGCCAAGGAAGTGCATTCCTACATCACGCACGGTGTGCTGTCCGGCCCGGCGGTCGAACGGATCACCAAATCGGTGATGAAAAGCCTTGTCATCACCGATTCCATCGAACCGACGGCACCGGTGAAGGCCGCCAAGAACATCCGCATCGTGCCCACCGCACCGATGTTCGCGCAGGCGATCATGAACATCTGGTCGGGCACCTCGGTTTCCTCGCTCTTCGACGCCGAGACGCTGAGCCCGATCTACGAAGGCATGTATACGCGCGGCTGACGGCGCCACTCTTTCCACGGCCATGATTTACAGAAGCCGCACAGGCCCGCCCCGGCGCGGCTGATGGCCTGTGGACCACTGCAACGCGACCAGGTTGGCCCGCGTTGTGTCCTTTGCGGTCGTCGACCCGGACGAGCCTTCGCCCGGAAACAAGCCGAAGGCGCCGGGCGAGCGCCTGCCCGTCCCGGCGGGCCGGCGCTTTTGAGGCCGCGCGCATCACAAGAGATCAGAGGGACTTTGCCGCTATAAACTACCCTGAATAAAGGTCGCGGCGCCACCCCACGGGCAGCCACTCGCCCGGCTTGCGTTGCGCATCAGGCAATGTCCGCAATGTCCCGTACCACCCAACGACGATATACGGTGAAAGCGCCAAATGCCAACTTTCGCCACCTCTGTCACTTCACGCCTCCGGGCATATTTCGGCATATTTTCAAGGCATACGCATTTTCTGAGTAAATTACTCAGATTTATTCTTGACCGCCCTCGCACGTCAGCGCTATGCCTGCACCGATACCGCAGAAGAGGATTTTCCAATGACCGATTCCCCCCGCACCGCGCGCAAGGTTGACCCCAAGCGCTGGACATCCCTGACCATGGCAGGTGCCGCTGTGGCCGTGGCGCTCACCGGCCCTGCCCATGCCGCAGGCAACGGCAGCTTCGATGCCCAGGGACCGGAAAAACTCTGGCTCGCCCAGGCCGAAGGGGGTGAGGGCGGCGAAGGCGGTGAGGCCGGACATGCCGAAGACATGGACGCAGCCGTCGAACTTCTGACCGATCTTGGCCTCATCGAAGGTCATCTGCGCGCCGGGATCACGCTCTATCAGGCAGGTCTTGCCGATCAGGCGATCACCCATATGAAACACCCCCAGCACGAGATCTATACCGAGCTTGAGGCCCATCTCGACCAGTTCGGCGCTCCGGGCTTTGCCGACGAACTGACTGCGCTTGCAAGCGCCGTTGAAAGCGGCGCGCCGGTCGGTGACGCCGAGGCTGCATTCTCTGCCGTGCTGATCAAGATCGAAGAGGCACGTGATCATGCCCATGCCGGTGAGGCAGGCGAAGCGGCCTCCGTCCTTGGTCTCGTCCGGATCGCAGCAGAGGAATACCATATCGGCATCGTCGATGGTGCGGTCTCCAATCTGCATGAATATCAGGACGCCTGGGGTTTCGTTCAGGTCGCGCGCGCGGTTGCTGAACACATGGCCGACGAAGACGATGAAGCCGAGAATGCCTTTGGCGAAAAAGCGCTCGCCGCGCTCGCTGAAACGGATGCGGCCCTGCCCGGCGTTTCGCCCGAGGGCAAGCCACTTGGCGATGCCGGGATGCTTCTCGCGGCGGCGGCCAAGATCGAACTCGCGGCCTATGCGTTGAAATAGGCCATGTTCATCGCAATCGAGGGCGTGTTGAACGCCAACGAAGTGGCGGCCCTGAAAGGGGCCGCCGAAACGCTGTCCTTCGCCGATGGACGTGCCACGGCAGGCAAGATCGCGCGCGAGATCAAGGCCAATGATCAGGCTGTGCCCTCGCCCGGGCTGGAGGCGATCCAGACCAAAGTGACGACGGCGCTTATGGCGCATCCGGTCTTCACCTCTGCCGCCAGACCGAAGGCGATGACGAAACTCATTCTCTCGCGCTACCGCGAAGGCCAGACCTACGGCATGCATGTCGATGACGCACTGATGCAGGGGCTGCGGACTGACCTGTCGTTCACCCTCTTCCTGAACGATCCTGACAGCTATGAGGGCGGCGCGCTGATCATCGCCGACACGGCAGAGGAACGCGCCTTCAAACTCGCCCCCGGCGATCTGATCCTTTACCCCTCGACCGCACTTCATCGGGTCGAACCCGTCACGGCGGGCACACGCCTTTGCATTGTCGGCTGGGTGCAAAGCTGGATCCGCGACGCGGGCCAGCGCGAAATCCTGTTCGATCTCGACCGATCCATCGCCGAGGTTCATGCCCGGGAAGGCAAATCCGCCCTGCTCGACACGCTGACCAAGACCCGGTCGAACCTGATCCGGATGTGGGCCGCCTGAAACCTCAATCCGCGCAGATCTTGCGCAGATCCTGCCACTCGGCCCCGGTCAGGATCGGCGTCGTATCCTCATGCGTTTCGGCATTGGCACGCGCGGCCTCGGCCCGTCCGGCGCTCAGCGGGTGAGAGGACAGATATTCCGGCAGGATATCGGTCATCTTGGCGATGCGGTCGAAGAACCCGGCCATCGGGCCCGTATCAATGTTCGCATCGTTCATAAGCCCCAGCGCAAAAACATCCGCCGCAGCCTCGGCATCGCGGGTATATGAGGTTTGCAGAAGGTGATCCCCCGCCGCGGCGATCACCGTCCCGCCGGTCACATCGCCCAGAACAACCGATAGGATGCCCGCCGACCCAACAGAGCGCAATGTAAGCCGGGTCGGATCGCGGGCGACGACATGTCCGATCTCATGACCAAGAACGGCGGCCACCTCTTCGGCGCTCTCCGCCTCATCAATCAGACCACGAAAGATCACGATCTGCCCGCCGGGGGCAGCGAAGGCGTTGACCATTTCATGATCGAAGACACTGAGGTCAAGGTCATAGCCAATGTCGCGGTCACCGATCAGCCGGGCCTTCATCGCGTCCAGTGCAGCAAGCCCCTTTTCATTGGTGCAGGTCAGATCGGTGCCATCCTCATCGCTGACGATCCATTCGATCTGGGCCATGACCGATTTTCCAAAAGCCACCTCTGTCTCGACCGGCAGGTTGTCGGCCAGGAAATCAGACAGTCCCGGCAGGATGACGAAAAGCATCAGCACAACGGCCGCCGACGCCCCGCCAAGCCAGAGCGCCACCTTGCGGAACGTGCCAGCCCGGACATCGCGACGCATGAGGCCGGGACGGGTGCGCAGGAACCAGGCGATGGCATCAGGGTCGGTCACGATCAGCCGGGCGGGATCGCGCGGCGTCTCATCCTCGGTC
>NZ_JBARVQ010000592.1:0-2074 GCF_049646345.1 Albidovulum sp.
AATAATGTTTCCTAGTAGACAAAATTTGCGATTCGAGTCAACGTAGCTTCGGCTCTGTATCGGGAGGAGACATGGCCGAAGATCTCTCAGATGTCGCCCTTTGGTCGCCCAGCGTGCGCAGCGAGACGCGCACCGACGGCAGCGTGCTTGTCTGGCAGGAAGAGCCTTTGGGACCGTATCCGCGCTGCATCACCGAACGGTTCATGGACTGGGCGGGGAAGGTGCCCGACCGGATCTGGATGGCCGAAAGGGATGCAGGCGGAGCTTGGCATGAAACCAGCTATGGCGAAGGCGCGGCGCGCATCCGGTCTATCGGAACGGCGCTCGTCGGGCGCGGCCTGTCGCCGGACCGCCCGCTGCTGATCCTGTCTGGCAACAGCACCGCCCACGCCTTGATGGCGCTCGGCGCCCAGCATGTCGGCGTTCCGTCCGCCGCCCTCGCCCCGGCCTATTCGCTCGCCGGCGGGGACCACATCAAGCTGCGGGACATCGCCAGGCAACTGACCCCCGGCATGATCTTCGCCGACAATGCCGGCCGGTTCGCCGCCGCGATTGCGGCTGTCTTCGGTCCTGACGTTCCGGTTGTGACGCTGGCCGGCATTGTCGGGGACCGCGAAACGATCGCCTATCGGGATTTCGCGGCGACGCCGCCGGATGCGGCGATGGATGCCGCCCATGCCGCGGTCGGGCCGGATACGGTCGCCAAGTTCCTGTTCACCTCCGGCACGACCGGGTCGCCCAAGGCGGTGATCCAGACCCAGCGCATGCTTTGCGCGAACCAGCAGATGGTGTTGCAATGCTATGCCTTCATGGCAACGACGCCCCCGGTCGTCGTCGACTGGGCGCCCTGGAATCATACCGCATCAGGCAACAAGGTTTTCAACCTCGTCATCTACAATGGCGGAACCTACTACATCGACGACGGCAGGCCGACGCCCGACCTGATAGGCCGGACCATTGCAAACCTGCGGGAGATCTCGCCAACCTGGTATTTCAACGTGCCGCTTGGCTACCAGATGCTTCTCGACGCGATGGAGACCGACCCGAAACTGCGCCAGACCTTCTTTCACCGCGTCCAGATGCTGATGTATGCCGGCGCCGGAATGAGCAAGCCGGTCTGGGACCGGATCACCGGCCTAGCCGAGGCGACGGTTCCCGGCGGCGTGCTGTTGTGCACCGGCTTCGGATCGACCGAAACCGGGCCCTTCGCGCTGATGTGCACGGACCGGCAAGACACCTCCGGAAATCTCGGCATCCCCGCGCATGGCGTGACATTCAAACTGACACCACAGGGCGACAAGCTGGAAGGCCGCGTGAAAAGCCCCTCGGTTACCCCGGGGTACTGGCGCAACCCCGACCTCACGGCCAAGGCATTCGACGAGGAAGGGTTCTACCGCTTCGGCGACGCCTTCCGCTTCGCGGTTCCCGGCAATCCGGCAGCGGGTTTCATCTTCGATGGGCGTCTGGCCGAGAATTTCAAACTCGCCACCGGCACATGGGTGGCGGTCGGGCCCGTCCGGGCGCAGCTCACAAACGATCTCAAAGGGCTGGCAAGCGATGCGGTGATCGCAGGCGAAGGCCACCGGGAACTGGGCGCGCTCGTCGTGCCGGACTGGTCGGCGCTCAAGGCGGTGGCCGGCGATCCATCGCTGGACGGAGAGGCGCTGCTTCATCACCCCAAAGTGCGAAAGGCGGCGGCGCAGATGCTGGCGACCCACGCGGCGTCAGCGACCGGATCGGCTTCTCGCGTCACGCGGTTGATGTTCATGGAAGTGCCCCTGTCCTTCGACAAAGGCGAGGTCACCGACAAGGGCTCGATCAATCAGCGCGCTGTGCTGCAGCACCGTCAGGATCTTGTGGACTGCCTCTGGTCCGATGACCCCCGCGTGATCGCGCTTGGATCTTGGGACCGCTCCGGTGACCAATGACCTGATCCTTGCTCTGCTCGGTGCAACCCCCGGCTGGAACGAATTGGCGGAACGCGCCGGGATTGACCCGAATGACGTCCGCCACATCCTAACCGAGGCCCAGCGGTTCGCGGCCAGTGAACTGGAACCGATCGGCAGGCAGGGCG
>NZ_JBARVQ010000593.1:0-3197 GCF_049646345.1 Albidovulum sp.
TCGGCTTGCCGCAGGATCGCGATGATCTGCGCCTCAGTGTATCTGCTTGTCTTCATTCGAAATCTCCTCGTTCATCTTGCCGAGAAAATTCTACTCTTGCAGCCCCTTACTTTCGGGGGGGATTACCGAGGAAGAGAATGAAATAGGCCGCTGTTCCCTGCTTGCCGACAGGGTTCCAGAACATCAGGATGACGGTGATCAGTACAAGTTGCATCAAAATGGCGGGAAGAAACCGCCAGATCGCATGCGGTTTCGTCCGGCCTTCTCTCCAATCCGTTGCGACTGCGAATACGACTGCGACTGCGAATGCGCCTGCGCCTGCGCCTGCGCCTGCGCCTGCGCCTGCGCCTGCGCCTGCGCCTGCGCCTGCGCCTGCGCCTGCGCCTGCGAATACGACTGCGAATGCGACTGCGACTGCGAATGCGACTGCGAATGCGACTTCTGCCGGAACATCGAACCGTTCCGCGGCGAACATGCCGCCGAACAAAATCGCGGTGGCGGCAACAAACAATGCCACCCGCCACCGCGATTTTGACATTGCCGAGCAAAAGTAAAAGATTAGCGTAAGCGCCAGCCACAAAGTGACGAAAATTCGGGCAATACGCGTACCCGCAGGGGAAAGCTTCGCATCGCCCAATGTCATCGGATAGCCCGCAATCCACTGCCCGATGAAGGCCAGAACCGGATAGGCGATCGCCAGCAAAAGCGTCAGAGAGGCAAGATTGGCGCTCCAGGCCCGCTGCTTCGATCCGGCACCGCCAGCCAGCTCAGGTCGCGACAGCCGCGCGTCGATCCAATCCAGCAGGCCGGCCATCAGCCTTGCATAAAGCGCCTTCGCGCCGTCCTCTTCCAGCAGCAGGATCATGCGCGGGCGGTCGCGATCATTGCGCCAGATCTTGAAGGCGATCATCAGCCCCGACAGGCTGAAGATGCAGATGAGCGGCACGGAAAGCAGCCAGTGCCAGTCCTCGAAAATCTTCGTCATAAAATCCGTCCGCCCCTGCCCGGTTTCAACCTATGGGCAGGGTGGCGGTTGGTGCAAGCCTGAAAGGGCGCTCAGCGGCGACGGTCGCGCCTTGCGCTCATCGGCTGGAAGGCGACGCCGACATGGGCCTCGCAATAGGGTTTGCCAGGCTGTGCCGAAAGGCCGCAGAACCAGAAATCCTCGGTCGCGGGATCGCCGACGGGCCACTTACAAGTCCGCTCGGTCAGTTCCATCAGGCTGATCTTGCGCGCCTTCTTCTCGATCTCGCGGACCGAGGCCAGGGCTTCGGGGCTGATCTCACCCGCCGAGGGCTGCGGCGGCAGCGGCTGGCCCGCCGGGATGATCGGCTTGCGCGTATGCGTCGCGACCGGTGCGGCGGCCGGTTCGGGGCGCGGCGCGGGTTTCGCTTCAGCCTTGGCGGGTGCCGGCTTAGGGGCCGCCGCGCGCGGTTCTGCCTTGGGCGCAGGTTCTGCCGGTTTGGCCTTGGCCGGTTCCGGCGCACCGCTGGCGCGGTTCGACAGGCCGAGGCGATGGACCTTGCCGATCACCGCATTGCGGGTCACGCCGCCCAGTTCCTTGGCGATCTGGCTGGCCGACTGGCCCTCGGTCCACATCTTCTTCAGGGTCTCGACGCGTTCGTCGGTCCAGGACATGTTCGATCCTCGGCTTGGTGACCCCAAAGGCGGCAATGGCCGGGCGGGTCGTGAATGGCTTGCGTCCCATTTTAGTCGGGACGTGCCGAGATACAAGCGAGGGGCGCGAGAATCAAGCCCATGGGCATCGTCCCTGCGCAAAAGTCGTGGACAGGTCGCGGCTTTCGGGCTATGCGGGCGGCCATGACGATCCGGACCCGCCATATCGCCCGTCCCCGACGCCGCCGCACCTGCGCCTGACGTCCGTCACTCCCGTGGCCCCGCCACATCCCCCATATCGTTGACTTGGCCCGCCCCCTGAGGCACCTCTTGGCCTTCCCTAACGGAGTTCACCCATGATCCCGTCGATCCTGCCCACCTATAACCGCGCGCCCCTCTCTTTCGTGAAGGGCGAAGGCTCCTGGCTGATCGAGGCCGACGGGACGCGATATCTCGATCTCGGTGCCGGGATCGCGGTCAATGCGCTTGGGCACGCCAATCCCGATCTGGTGGCGGCCCTGACCGAACAGGCCGGCAGGCTCTGGCATGTCTCGAACCTCTACCAGATCCCGGAACAGCAAAGGCTGGCCGATCTTCTGGTGGAACACACTTTCGCCGATACAGTGTTTTTCACCAATTCCGGCACCGAGGCGGCGGAACTCGCGATCAAGATGGCGCGGAAATACTGGTACGAAAAGGGTGCCCCGCGGGATGAGATCCTGACTTTCGAAGGCGCGTTCCACGGCCGCTCCACCGGAGCGATCGCGGCGGCCGGATCGGATAAGATGGTCAAGGGCTACGGCCCCTTGATGCCCGGTTTCCGGTCATTGCCATGGGGCGATATGAAGGCCCTGAAGGAAGCGATCAGCGACAAGACCTGCGCGGTGATGGTCGAGCCCATACAGGGCGAAGGTGGGATAAGGCCGATGGCCGACGCCGATCTGAAACTTCTGCGCCAGCTCTGCGATGAAACCGGTGCGCTTCTGATCTTCGATGAGGTGCAATGCGGCGTGGCACGCACCGGCAGGCTCTTCGCCCATGAATGGGCGGGCGTCACCCCCGATATCATGATGGTCGCCAAGGGCATTGGCGGCGGCTTCCCGCTTGGCGCCGTGCTCGCCACCGAAAGCGCCGCTTCGGGCATGATCGCGGGCACCCATGGCTCTACCTATGGCGGCAACCCCCTGGCCTGTGCCGTCGGCGTCAAAGTGATGGAAATCACCACCGACCCCGCCTTTCTCGCCGAGGTCAATCGAAAGGCGGGCCTATTGCGGCAAAAGCTCGAAGGGCTCGTGGATTCCCATCCCGACATCTTCGAAGGCGTCCGGGGGCAGGGGCTGATGCTCGGCCTGAAATGCAAGGCGGCCCCCGCCGATATCGTCAAGGCGGGTTACGCCCAGCACATCCTGACGGTTCCTGCCGCCGACAGTGCTTTGCGCCTGCTGCCGCCGCTGACCATCACCGACGAAGAAATCGCCGAGGCTGTCACACGGCTGGACGCCGCCGCGACCGCGCTTGAAAAAGCCGAAACCTCTTCTTCTGTTTGAAAATACCTCCCGGGGGTCCGGGGGCAGGCAGCC
>NZ_JBARVQ010000594.1:0-2323 GCF_049646345.1 Albidovulum sp.
TCGCGGATCGTGATACCGGTCATGCCCATGTCGAACTGACCCTCGGAAACGGCGGGGATCATCGCGTCCAAGCTGATGTTCTCGTAAGTGACCGTGATGTTCAGTCGCTTGGCGATTTCGGTCATCGCATCGTATTCCCAGCCCACGGCAGTGCCGGAGCCGTCGATGAATTGAAGCGGCGGATAGGCGTTCTCGGTCACAACGGTCACTTCCTGCCCGTCGAGGTCGGGCAGATCGGCGGCAGTGGCAAAGGTTGCAAAAGTGGCGGCGGCAAGCGCCGCGGCAGTGGCAAGCAGTTTCATGTCAGGCTCCCGTTGGTTTCGCTCCAGATTAGGGTGCGAGAGGGGGAGGTGACAAGAGCGGCCGTTCAGTCATCCAGCCGAAATGCCGGGCCGACGATCGATCACCGCCTCTGATGGGCGCGCCGCCGCGGCGATGGCGGATTTTGCAGAAATCAAAGGCTGGATTGTGCGCGGCCTCTCGCTTGGTGTGTCCGAACAAACCCATGACACCGGCTTCGGCCTTGTCGTGGTGCCGGTCAGCGTGCTGCTGAGTTTCCAAGTACTGCGGCAAGGCCGGGGCCGCGGGCGCGGCCCCGATCCGGTTCAGCCAACCGAGACCAGCTCGATATCGAAGGTCAGGTCCTTGCCGGCCAGCGGATGGTTCGCGTCCAGCGTGACGACGGTCTCGGTGACCTCGGCCACCGTAACCGGCATCGCGCGCCCGTCTGGCGTGCGCATCTGCAGCTGGGTGCCGGGATCCAGCGGGATATCCGCAGGGATCTGCTCTCGCGGCACCTCCTGACGGGCATTCGGATCGACCGGGCCATAGGCGGCCTCGGCGGGCACGTTCACCGTCTTCTTGTCGCCAACCACCATGCCGGGCAGGGCTTCGTCCAGACCGGGGATGATCTGGCCGGAGCCAACCTCGAACTGCAGAGGATCGCGGCCTTCGGAACTGTCGAACCGGGTCCCGTCATCAAGGATTCCGGTGTAGTGAATGCGCACGGTGTCGCCAGTCTTGACCTGGGTCATTGAATCTCTTTCGCTGTTGGGGATGGGTTTCAGAGGCCGCTTCGTCGCGGGTGCTCTCTTCGCGCATAGACTAGCGGGGCTTGCGCGGGACGTAAACCCGACCTGCCGGTAAATCAGGGCGGCCCTCAGACCGTTCCCGGAACCGGCGTTCTTTCGCCCAGAATGTAGCGCAGCACATCGGCGTAGTCGAAGGCCAGCGAGATCAGGATCGTCCCCAGCACGACGACGATGATCCGGCGCGGCCAGATCGGCAGGTCATGGCGGCGCAACTGCGACACCAGGTAAAAGGCCAGCGGCGTCCAGAACACGATATGAGCCAGCCCCAACAGCTTCACATAGCCCATCTGGTCGTAAAGCCAGTTCTGGGCGAAACCGGAAGCGCCGGTGGCCAAAACCGTTGCGAGCCCGGCCAGCATGCTCTTGCGCCAGCGCAACAGGAACAGCGGCAGGATCAAGACCGCGATCAGCAACCAACTCAACCAGTATCGGACCCACTGCGGCTGCAGGGCGATTGCGTCTTCAAAGCTCATGCCGGTCTCCCGTTTTCGTCCTCAGCCGGGTTTCATGTCGTGCCTGCCGCCGCA
Source organism: Albidovulum sp. (assembly GCF_049646345.1). GTDB lineage: Bacteria > Pseudomonadota > Alphaproteobacteria > Rhodobacterales > Rhodobacteraceae > Albidovulum. Next base: position 1,619 of record NZ_JBARVQ010000594.1, read on the forward strand.
AACCGGGCAGGTTGCATCCCGCTTTAGCGCAATTTGCCGCGTCTCGCCATAAAGCGCGTCATAGATCAGCATACGACCGCGCAGGCCTTCGCCCGCACCGGTGATTTCCTTGATGGCCTCAACCGCCATCATCGCGCCGATGACACCCGGCAAGGGGCCAAGCACACCCGCCACCGCGCAGGACGGCGCCAGCCCGGGGGCCGGTGCCTGTGGGAAAATGCACTGGTAACAGGGGGCGCCCCGCGCCGGGTCGAACAGGCTGATCTGGCCCTCCCACTGCGAAAGGGCCCCGGATATCAGCGGCTTGCCCGTCGCGACGGCGCTGCGGTTGACCAGGTAGCGGGTGTCGAAATTGTCGCTGCCGTCAAGGATCAGGTCATACTCCGCAAACAACGCATCGGCTTCCGCTTCCGTCAGGCGCCGGTTGTAGGGACGAATCTCGATATGGGGGTTCTGCGCCTTCATCGCGGCTTCGGCAGAGAACACCTTGGGCATGCCGATGCGGGTATCGGTATGGATGATCTGGCGCTGCAGGTTGGAATTGTCGACCGTGTCATCGTCGATCACGCCAATCGTGCCGACGCCGGCAGCGGCCAGATATTGCAGCGCAGGCGACCCCAGCCCCCCCGCGCCGACGACCAGAACCTTCGCCTGTTTCAGCTTCTTCTGCCCCGGCCCGCCGATCTCGCGCAGCACGATATGGCG
>NZ_JBARVQ010000595.1:0-9469 GCF_049646345.1 Albidovulum sp.
GGGGCGAGATCACATCGGCATAACCGCCGGGTTCAGAAGCCCCCACGACATAGGGCGCGTCGTCGGCACCCTGCTCCAGCGCCTCGCGCCGGAAGGTGCGGAACACCTCCTCCAGCGGCATGCCCTCGGTCACGATTTCAGGCACACGGGCAAAGGTCGCCGAACCGATGGCGCAGATATGACGCAGCTTTTCGATCTCGGCGGGGGACTTGACCATGCGCAGGCCCTGCACGAGCGGGGTGGCGTCGCTTACGTGCAGGCATGGCAGGTTGGCGACAAGGCGTTCCCAGTCACCAAGTGGCATTCGGAGCGACGTTTCGTGCCCCTTCATCACGCCGAGCCGCGCGCCGTTCTTCGCAAGGGGCGCAAGCAGATCGGTCAAAAGGCTGATCCCGTCATCCTCGGGGCAAGGGGCGCTCCAGGTGCGGATATCGTCAAGCCAGGAACGCCGCATGAGTGCTGCGCCAATCTCGGGGATCACCGCCACGGGCTTGCCCGAGGCCGGGATAAAGAGAAACCATGGCCGGGTCGGGCTTTGCCAGAAGAGCGTCTGGAAGCCCGAGAAATAGCGCACATCCGGCTCGGTCATCAGAAGAAGCCCGGCAAGCCCCTCCTTCGCCATCCGGGCTTGCGCCTTCTTGGTACGGGCGGCGAATTCCGCCTCGGGAAACCCGCGTTCAGGTGCCTCAGGCCGCATTGCGCCCCTCCATGATCATCTTGAAGATCGCCGGATCGGTTACGCCTTCGGACCCGATCAAAAGAACGCGCGATGTGGCATCAAGGCCAAGCCTGGCCGAAAGCCCAGCATCGGCACGCGCCGCGATCAGCGCGGCAAGGCCCGCGACGGCACTTTCACCCGCCTCGACATCCGCATCGCCCGGCAGTGGCCGGGCCAGAAGCCGCACCGCGGGGGCGACAACGCTTTCCGGGATGGTCAGGAAATCGGATGCCTCTTCGGCAAGGATTTCCCAGGCGAGCGGCGAAGGTTCACCACAGGAAAGACCCGCCATCAACGTTTCTTCCTTGATGACCACAGAGGTGGGCGCACCGGCCTTGGCGCTTTCATAAAGGCAGGCGGCAAGGTCCGGTTCAACGATGACCACGCGCGGTGCCTTGTCGCCCCAATGCTGGCGCAGCCCTGCAGCCACACCGGCGGCCAGACCGCCGACGCCGCCTTGCAGGAAGACATGGGTCGGAGCCTGATCCAGCGCTTCGCAGATCTCGCGGGTCATGACGCCATAGCCCGCCATTACGTCGCGCGGCGGCTGGCTGTAGCCGGGCCATGACGTGTCAGAGACCACGAACCAGCCGTTGGCTGCGGCCTCGGCCTTTGCCAGATCGACGGAATCGTCATAGTCGCCTTCGATCCGGATCACCTCGGCCCCAAGATCGCGCATCGCCTGCGCGCGGCCTTCGCTGACCTCGGCATGGATGTAGATGCGGCAGGGCGCACCGAAGCGCTGGCATCCCCAGGCAAGCGAGCGGCCGTGATTGCCGTCGGTCGCCGAGACCAGCGTGATTTTCGCCGCTTCGTCGCGGTGCTTCCCGGTGCGGATATCGGCGAGGCTGACCTCACGCCCGAGGGCGGCAGAGATTTCCCGCTGCAGAACGCGCAACGCGGCGTAAGAACCGCCCAGCGCCTTGAAGCTGCCAAGGCCAAAGCGCGGCCCTTCATCCTTGTAAAGAACGGCATCAACACCGATCCGTTGGGCAAGTGCCTTCAGCGACACAAGCGGTGTCGGCGCATAACCATCCCATGCCATGATCTCGGCCTGAGCGGTGGCGAAATCATCGGGGGTCAGAACCCGCGCGGCGGCGGTACCGGACATCCGGGTCACGGCGACATGGCCGAGACGGGCGGGGGGCAGAAGATCGGTCATCACGTATCCTGTCTTGCTGGAAGGCGGTCCCGTACCAGCGCCGCCCAGAAAGCGGCGCCCATGGGCAGAAGCGCATCGTTGAAATCATAATCAGCGGCATGGAGGGGCTGGCCATTCGCACCTTCGGTGCCGTTGCCCATCAGAAGGAAGCAACCCGGCACCGCGGCGGTGAAATGGGCGAAATCCTCTGAAAAGCTCATCGGCGGGCGGTTTCCATCCGCCTCCAGACCGGCCGCGCGCGCGGCACGCACAACCGCTTCGACCGGGGCGGCGGCATTGATCGTCTCGATGAATTCGGTGTTGAAGCGCATCGTCGCGGTGATGCCGTGGGTCGCGGCGACACCTTCGACGATCTGGAGCATGAAGCGTTCGACAGCCTGCCGATCCTCAGGCAGGCGCGCCCGCACGTCGCCTTTCAGGGTCGCACTGCCGGGCAGCACATTGCGCTGCCCATCGGTCAGGAACTCGGTCACCGACACCACCGCCCCGGCGCTCGGGGCGAGTTTGCGGGCCACGATGGTCTGTAAGGCCAGCACCATCTCGGCCCCCACGGTGATCGCATCGACCCCGACATGTGGCATTGAGGCATGGCCGCCCTTGCCGTTGATCTCGATCTCAAAAAGGCTTTCCGAGGCGCATATCTGCCCCGGCCGGGTCGAGACCTGCCCCAGGGGTGCGCCCGGCAGGTTATGGATCGCATAGACCTCTTCGACCGGAAAGCGTTCCAGCACGCCTTCGTCGATCATCGCGCGGGCACCCAGCCCGTGTTCCTCATTCGGCTGGAAGAGGAACACGACCGTTCCGTCAAAATCCCTGTCGCGTGCCAGTGTCTCTGCTGCCCCCAGAAGCATGGTCATATGGCCGTCATGGCCACAGGCATGCATTATGCCGGGATTGGCCGATACGTAGTCATGCGTGCTTTTCTCGGTGATCGGCAGCGCATCCATATCGGCGCGAAGCCCGATGGCACGGTTGCCCGCCCCGACTTTCAGGACACCAACCACGCCCGCGCCTTCATGCACCTCTATACCCAGCCCGCGAAGATGTGCTGCAACCTTCGCCTTTGTGCGATGCTCCTGAAAACCCAGTTCGGGGTCGCGATGGAACGCGTGGCGAAGATCAACCAGTTCCTGATGACACGTGTCCATGCCGAATCCCCTCTGGATTGTCAGGATCACCCTAGGCAGCGGGAAAGATTTTTTACGTCTATTTTTTGGGGATTGGCGATTTATTCGCTCCAGAATTGCCACTGCGGGTGCAGCACTCAGAATGTCTCCGCGAAAACATGACGGGCAGCGCTGGTACTGTAGCACTGTGACGAATGCCTGAAATATGCGTGAAGTCCGCTGAATACCGGATCGTGCCCCGACCGGGTATGGAAATCGGGCGATCAGAAAGGCATCGGCACCCCCAGGAAACGCGCGAACAGGACGGGGCGCCGATGCTCTCTACCCGGGGGGCGGGCGCGAACCCGTCCCCCGAATTCTGTTACTCGCCGCCGCCGCGGCTGTGGACCCAGGCCGAAACCGCGCGGATATCGGCCTCGCTCAGCCGTCCGGTCCAGCCGGGCATGACGCCGAAACGGGCATTGCTGACCGTCTCGGTCAGCGACGCGGCATCGCCACCGTAAAGCCAGATCGCGTCGGTCAGGTTCGGCGCGCCCTGAAAGCGGTCGCCGGTGCCGTCCTCGGCATGGCAGGCCGAACAATTGTCGGCATAGACCACCGCCCCTTCGCCAGCGAGGCCCGCGTCATGCTCCTGCCCGGAAAGCTGCAGGACATATTGCACAACCTGATCGATCTGCTCGGGTTCCAGCAATTCATCGGCGCCGAAACGCGGCATCTCGGAATAGCGCGCATCCGGGTCCTCGGTATTGCGGATACCGTGGCTGATCGTGAGGTGGATATCCTCCATCGTACCGCCCCAAAGCCAGTCATTGTCCAAAAGGTTGGGATAGCCTTTCGCACCAGCCGCGCCAGAGCCGTGACACTGGGCACACCACGTGCGGAAAATCGCCCCGCCTGCATTCTGAGTGTAGTTCACCAGTTCCGGGTCCGAACTGACTTCGGTCAAGTCGGCGGCCACAAGTTTCGCCTCGACCGGCGCATTCGCGTCCTCGAAGCGCCTGATGTCTTCGGCCACCGCGATCCGGTTGTTCTGGCCGATCAGACCTTGCGTGGCCGACGTCACCAGAGGCCAGGCCGGATAGGCGATCGTATAGCCGATGCCCCAGATGATGGTAGCGTAGAAGGTCCAAAGCCACCAGCGCGGCATCGGGTTGTCCCATTCCCGGATACCGTCCCATTCATGGCCGGTCGTTTCGGGATCGGCCTTTTGCTTGATCGGTTTCTTGCTCATGTCTCAGGCCTCCTCCGCCGGGGCGGGTTTGTCTTCGTGCCGGAAGGGAATGTCGGCGATGTCGTCGTGTACGGCCCGCGATCCGGGCCGGAAGGCCCAGAGGACGACGCCAACGAAGACCAGAAACAGCGCCAGCAGAGCCCAACTGTCGGCGAACTGGCGGGCTATGGTGTAAAGGTCCATTTTCCCCTCCTCAGCGGTTCGGATCGGGCTGGAAGGTCGAGAAGTCGACCATCGTGCCCAGAACCTGAAGATAGGCCACCAGCGCATCCATCTCGGTGATGCCCTTCTGACCGTCAAAATTCGAGACGACCGCGCCGGGATAGCGTTCGATCAACCCGTCGGTATCGGCATCCGGATCGGCCTGCGCGGCAAAGTCGGCCTTGGCCAGCTCGATCATCTCGGACGTGTAGGGCACGCCGACCATGGCATCGGTCGAAAGGCGGTCCTCAATGTAATCGGGCTCGATCAGCCGGTTGATGAGGAAGCCATATTTCGGCATCACCGATTCCGGCACCACCGATTGCGGGTCGATCAGGTGATCGACATGCCATTCATCCGAATAACGCCCGCCGACCCGGGCCAGATCCGGCCCGGTGCGTTTCGACCCCCATTGGAACGGATGGTCATACATTGATTCCGCCGCAAGGCTGTAATGGCCGTAACGCTCCACCTCATCCCGCATCGGCCGGATCATCTGGCTGTGACAGACATAGCAGCCTTCGCGGATGTAGATGTCGCGCCCCGTCAGCTCCAGTGGCGAATAGGGCCGCACGCCGTCCACCTTCTCGATCGTGTTTTCGAGGTAGAAGAGCGGTGCGATCTCAACGATGCCACCGATGGTGACGACGAGGAACGAGCCGATCAGAAGTGCGGTTGCGTTGGTTTCAATGAACTTGTGTTTGTCGAGGATTCCCATCTTGCGGTCCCTCCCTTATTCGGCCGGGACCGGCACGGAAACATTGGCCGTGGCCGGCTGTTTCGCGACGGTTGCCCAGAGGTTGTAGACCATGATGATCGCGCCCATGAGGTACATGAGCCCGCCCAGCCCCCGCACCACATACATCGGGAACTTGGCGCTGACGGTGTCGGCGAAGGCGTTCACAAGGAAGCCTTGCGCATCGACCTCGCGCCACATCAGGCCTTCCATGATGCCCGTGACCCACATCGAGGCTGCGTAAAGCACGATCCCGATCGTTGCGAGCCAGAAGTGCCATGAGACAAGGCTGAGGCTGTATAGCCGGTCCCGCTTCCAGAGTTTCGGCACAAGGAAGTAGAGCGCGCCAAAGGTGATCATTCCGTTCCAGCCAAGGGCGCCGGAATGAACATGGCCGATGGTCCAGTCGGTGTAGTGGCTGAGCGAGTTCACCGCCTTGATCGACATCATCGGGCCCTCAAAGGTCGACATGCCGTAAAAGCCGATGGAGACGACCATCATGCGGATGATCGGATCGGTGCGCAGCTTGTCCCACGCCCCCGAGAGGGTCATCAGCCCGTTGATCATGCCGCCCCAGCTGGGCATCCAGAGGATGACCGAGAACACCATGCCCAGCGTCGCCGCCCATTCGGGCAAGGCGGTGTAGTGCAGGTGGTGCGGACCAGCCCAGATGTAAAGGAAGATCAGCGCCCAGAAGTGGATGATGGAAAGCTTGTAGCTGTAGACCGGGCGTTCGGCCTGTTTCGGCACGAAGTAGTACATCATGCCCAGAAAGCCCGCAGTCAGGAAGAAACCCACCGCGTTGTGGCCGTACCACCACTGTGTCATCGCGTCCTGCACGCCGGCAAAGACCTGCACCGATTTCGACCCGAAGACCGAGACAGGGATGGAGAGGTTGTTGACCACATGTAGCATCGCCACCGTGACGATGAAGGACAGGTAGAACCAGTTCGCCACATAGATATGTGGCTCTTTCCGTTTGACGATGGTGCCGAGGAAGACCACGAGATAGGCGACCCAGACGATGGTCAGCCACCAGTCGACATACCATTCCGGCTCGGCATATTCCTTGGACTGGGTGGCGCCGAGGATATAGCCCGTCGCGGCCAGCACGATGACCAACTGGAAACCCCAGAATACGAACCAGGCCAGATTGCCGCCCCAGAGCCGGGCGGCCGAAGTGCGCTGGACGACGTAGAACGAGGACATGATCAGCGCGTTGCCGCCAAAGGCGAAGATCACTGCCGAGGTGTGGAGGGGTCTGAGCTTGCCGAAATTCAGATAGCCATGGGTGAGTTCCGAAAAATTCAGCGCCGGAAAGGCAAGCTGAAAGGCGATGGTCACACCAACGAGAAAGCCCACGACACCCCAAAGGGCGGTGGCGATCACGCCTGCACGGACGACGCCGTCATTATATTCGTGAACCGGTTCCGGATGATCCTCGTCCACCCGACGCAAGACCCAAAGAAAGGTCGCGGCGGCGGCCAGCATCACCGTAATGGCATTGACCATATAGGCCAGATCGCGCGCGTAGTTGGCGGCGATGGCGGCAAGAACCGCAATCGCGCCAAGCACGGCGAGTTTTACTAAATCCCACATCTCAGCGTTCCCTCGTCATGCCTGTCCGCCCGATTCGATTGCTGAACCGGGCGTTCCTGGACTGTCGAGGTTGTGACCCGGGGGGGAGGTATGCCGCCTTGATCTGTGTCAAGTCATCCGGCCATGCGGCCGCGTCCCGGTTTGATTTCCGGCTCTGTCCCGGGGCTGTGTGAAAACTCCGCTCTGAGATCTTCTGAAGTGGTCCCGGAAAACTGGACAGTTGGGTAAGGTTTATCCCAAACCTTTGAAGGGATACGAGAACGGCGAAGCGCCGGAAGGTTACGGATCATTTTGAGGCCAAGGTGGACCTGGAAGCGCTGCGTGGTGAAAAGTCAGTGCAGGAGGCCGCAGCAAAGCACCAACTGCACCCAAATCAGGTCAGCACGTGGAAGCGGCAGGCCATTGACGGGATGGCCGCGGGCGTTACCTCGACAACATCTTCATTGAACGCCTGTCGCGCAGTTGACTGTGCCGGTCATCGCGCTGATCGGCGGCATGGTCTTTCTTGGCGAAAGCCTGACTTTGCGCTTCGGGCTTTCGGCGCTGATGGTTCTGGGGGGCGTCGCCTATGCCGTGCGATCCGGCCGGAGAAGGCAGGCGTAGCCGCGCCCTTAGCCGAGGGCGCGCAGCAGGGCGAGCGAGGGTTCCCCCGTCACGGCCCGGCCGGTACTGGCCTGAAAGGCGCTGATCGCGTCCCGTGTCTTCGGGCCGATGACGCCATCCGTGCCGCCTGTATCGAACCCCTTCGCCGTCAGTCGCCGTTGCAGGGCGATGCGATCCTGCTTGGTCAGGCCGTTTGCATCCGGCGGAAAGCTGCCGCGCAGCGGACCGGCCCCGCCGATCCGGTCGGCAAGATGGCCGACACCGATCGCATAGGCATCCGAGTTGTTGTAGCGCTTGATGGCGCTGAAATTGCCGGTGACGGCAAAGCTCGGGCCGCCGGGCTGGGGCTGGATGATCCGGCCACCGGACGCGCCCGCGCCGGTCTCTGCCCCCCAACGCACACCGCGTGTCCAGCCGCTGCGCTGAAGATAGGCTGCCGTAGAGGCGAGCGCATCGCTCGGGTCTTCGGACCAGATGTCGCGCCTGCCATCGCCGGTATAGTCCACCGCGAATGACAGGTAGGAGGTCGGGATGAATTGTGTATGCCCCATCGCCCCGGCCCAGCTGCCGGTCATGCGATCCGCCGGAATATCGCCGCTCTGAAGTATTTTCAGGGCTGCAACCAACTGCTTTTCAAAGAACGATCCGCGCCGCCCGTCATAGGCCAGCGTCGATGTGGCCGAGATGACCGGCACATCGCCGCGCCGCTCGCCGTAGAAGCTTTCCAGCCCCCAGACCGCCGTGATGATCTCTGCATCGACGCCGTACCGTCCTTCCAGCGCTGACAGGGTTCCACGGTGCCGCGCAAGGGCCGCCCGGCCTTTGGCCACGCGCTCATCCGACACGGCGATGGAGAGGTAATCCTCCAGACTGCGCTTGAATTCGGTCTGGTTGCGGTCGCGCTTGATCACGCCCGGCAGATAACCGGCACCCCGGAACCCCGCCCGGAGCGTTGCGTCCGACAGCCCGTAGCCCCCGGCCCGCGCGCGGAACCCGGAAACCCATGCGTCATACCCCGCATTCGGCACGGGGCGCAGGTCATCGGCAAGCCCTGTGCTGCGGCTGACGATGCCGACCGGCGCGCTGCTGGTGCAGGCGGAAAGCCCCGTGGCAAGGATGCCGAAACCGAATTGACGTCTTGAAATGCCCATGTCTTTGACCGCGCTGCCTGTTTTCCCGCCATGGTATAGCACCGCGCCGGATGCGCAATCCGGTTCGATGCGCTCTGGCGGGGCTTTACAGTCTGCAAGCGGGACTTTGCTGTCGTTGCCCTAATCACACCGCGAGCCGGGCGAGTGCCTGCCCGTAGGGTGGCGCAGCGACCGTTGTTTAGGGCGCTTTATGGCCGCAAAGCCCCTCTGACCTCATGCGATGCGCACGGCCTCAAAAGCGCCAGCCCGCTGGGACGGGCAGGCGCTCGCCCGGCGCCTTCGGCTTGAAACCGGGCGAAGTGGGCTCCGCCTCACCAACCGCAATGGGCTCAAAGCACTATTCCCACCGGTGATAACGCTCAATGCGCCCCGACGGAGCTTCGCCGGGTTTGGTTGCGGCTTCCGGGATTGCCGAGTGATGTCCCGCTTGCGATAGAGGGGCATGCCGGGGCAGTCCCGGCCAAGGAGGAGCGGCCCATGTCCGATGCGACGCGCGATATCGAAGCCCTGATCGACCTGATGGCCCGGCTTCCGGGGCTTGGCCCCCGTTCAGCGCGCCGCGCGGTGCTGCATCTGATCAAGAAACGCGGGCAGGTCATGGCGCCCCTGGCGCAGGCGATGGCTGAAGTGGCCACAACCGCGCGCGAATGCGCGAATTGCGGCAATATCGGCACCGCCGATATCTGCGATATCTGCCGGGATGAACGGCGTGCGACCGGCGAGATCTGTGTGGTCGAGGATGTGGCCGATCTTTGGGCGATGGAGCGGGGGCAGGCCTTCAAGGGCCGCTACCATGTGCTGGGCGGAACGCTCTCGGCACTCGATGCGATCGGGCCCGATGAATTGCGTATCCCGAAATTGCTGGCGCGCGTCCGCGACGAGGGCATCACCGAGGTTATCCTTGCGCTGAATGCCACGGTCGATGGCCAGACAACGGCGCA
>NZ_JBARVQ010000596.1:0-13314 GCF_049646345.1 Albidovulum sp.
TTGCCGCACCGAACGCATGGGGGCCGAGGAGTGGAAATGGAGTTCGGGCGACATGGTCAACATGACGGCGCTCATCTCTTCCGTTTCGCGCGGTCTGCCGATGAATGTCGCTGTCGATGGTCCCGCCGCCCCGTTCTGGGAGCAGGGCAAGGAGATGTACTATACCCGCTTCGGTCAGCTGGAACTCAGCTGCGCCAATTGTCATGAGGACAATTACGGCAATATGATCCGGGCCGATCATCTGTCGCAGGGCCAGATCAACGGCTTTCCGGCCTACCGGTTGAAGAACGCCAAGCTGAATTCGATCCATAACCGCTTCAAGGGCTGCATCCGCGACACCCGCGCCGAGACCTTCAGCGAAGGCTCACCGGAATTCATCGCGCTTGAGCTTTACGTCGCCTCGCGCGGCAACGGACTGTCGGTCGAAGGGCCGTCGGTGCGGAACTGATATCGGGGCCGGGCGGTCTGTTGCCCGGCCTGTTCGTTCGTCCATTTTGAAATGAAGGCAGGGGCCGGGCGTGCGTGTTGCGCGGGCGGTCGGGTTTTGCCGAACGACAAGGAAAGACAGGCGATGATTTCCCGGCGGGATTTTTTGCAGGCAACGGTGGCGGCCTCGGCGCTTTGGGGCGCGTCGGGCGTGGGCAATTGGGGGCGGCTGGCCGCACAGCAGGCGTTGACGCAGGACAAGCTCCTGGAGTTTGACGATTACGGCAATGTCACCCTGATCCACATCACCGACATCCACGCGCAGATGAAGCCGGTCTGGTTCCGCGAACCCGAGATCAACCTTGGCGTGGGCGAGGTCAACGGGTTGCCGCCACATGTCACGGGCGCTGATTTCCTGAAGCTTTTCAATATCGAAACTGGCTCGCCTCATGCCTATGCGCTGACCTATGAGGATTTCGTGGCACTCGCCAAGGGCTATGGCCGGATGGGCGGTCTCGACCGCTGCGCGACGGTGATCAAGGCGATCCGCGCGGCGCGGCCCGATGCGCTTCTCCTCGACGGCGGCGATACCTGGCAGGGGTCGCTGACGGCGGAGCGCACGAAGGGCCAGGACATGGTCAATGTGATGAATGCGCTGAAGCCCGATGCGATGACCTCGCATTGGGAATTCACTTTGGGCATCGACCGGGTGACCGAGATTGTCGAGGGGCTCGCTTTCCCCTTCCTTGGCGCCAATATCTTCGACGCCGAATGGGACGAACCGGCCTATGAGCCCTACAAGATGTTCGAGGTCGGCGGCGCGCAGGTGGCCGTCATCGGACAGGCCTTCCCGTACCTCCCCATCGCCAACCCGAAATGGATGTTCCCGAACCTGTCGTTCGGCGTGCGCGAGGAGCGTATGGCCGAGGTCGTGCAGGAGGTGCGGGACGCGGGCGCGGATCTGGTCGTGGTGCTTTCCCACAACGGTTTTGATGTCGACCGCAAGATGGCCGGAAATGTGCCGGGGATCGACGTGATCCTGACCGGCCATACCCATGATGCGCTGCCCGAACCGGTCATGGTCGGCCAGACATTGCTGATCGCCTCCGGCTCCAACGGCAAGTTCATCAGCCGCGTCGATCTCGACGTCCAGAACGGCCAGATGCTGGGCTTCCGTCACAAGCTGATCCCGATTTTCGCCGATGTCATTGAACCGGATGCCGAGGTGGCCGCCCTGATCGACGCGGAACGCGCGCCCTTCAAGGCGGAACTGGAAGAGGTGATCGGCACGACCGACAGCCTTCTTTACCGGCGCGGCAATTTCAACGGCACCTGGGATGATCTGATCTGCAACGCGCTGATCGACGAACATCAGGCCGATATCGCGCTCAGCCCCGGTTTCCGCTGGGGGCCGAGCCTTCTGCCCGGCGACAGCATCACCCGCGAGGATCTGCACAACGCGACCGCCATGTCCTATCCGGCGGCCTATCGCAGCGAGATGACCGGCGAGACGCTGCACACGATCCTCGAGGATGTGGCCGACAACCTTTTCAACCCCGACCCCTATTACCAGCAGGGCGGCGACATGGTGCGCGTGGGGGGCATGGGCTACCACATCGATGTCTCGAAACCACAAGGCAGCCGCATCACCAATATGACGATGCTGAAGACCGGCGAGGCGGTCGATTCCGCGAAAACCTACGTGGTCGCGGGCTGGGCCAGCGTCAACGAGGGCACCGAAGGCCCGGCGATCTGGGACCTTGTCGAAGGCTGGATCCGGAAACAGGGGGCCGTGACCATCGACCCCAACAGCTCGGTTCAGGTGACCGGGGCGTGAGATGACGAAGAAGACCAGGAAGGAGGTTTCAATGTCTGAGACCGAAAAGAAGGGCCCGAGCCGCCGGGCCGTGCTGGGCGCGGGCCTTGCGACCGGCGCACTGGCCGCCGGGATGGGGCGGGCCGAAGGGGCCGATCCCCTGATCACCGAGGTGCAGGACTGGGCCTCGTCCTTCGGCGATCCGGTGGATGCCGCGCCCTATGGCACGCCGATCCGCTTTGAAAGTCACGTGGTGCGGCGCAATGTCGAATGGCTGACCGAAAGCCCGGTCTCGTCGATCAACTTCACGCCGATCCACGCTCTGGAAGGCACGATTACCCCGCAGGGCTGCGCGTTCGAGCGGCATCATTCGGGCGCGATCGAACTCAGCAAGTCGGACTACCGGCTGATGATCTCGGGCCTTGTCGAGCGGCCGCTGGTCTTCACCTACGAAGACCTGATGCGCTTCCCCCGCACGGTCACGACCGCCTTTTGCGAATGCGCGGCGAATGGTGGCATGGAATGGGGCGGCGCGCAGTTGGAGGGCTGCCAATTCACCCAAGGCATGATCCACAACATGGAATATACCGGCGTGCCCCTGCGCCTGTTGCTTGAGGAAGCGGGGGTCAGGCCCGAGGGCAAATGGGTCTATGCCGAGGGCGCCGATGCCTCTTCGAACGGCCGCTCGATGCCCTTGGAAAAGGCGATGGACGACGTGCTGGTCGCCTTCTTTGCCAATGGCGAGGCCCTGCGCAAGGAGAATGGCTATCCGGTCCGCCTCGTCGTGCCCGGCTTTGAGGGCAACATGTGGGTCAAATGGCTACGCCGGATCGGGGTCTATGATCAGGCTGTCGAGGGCCGGGAAGAGACCTCGAAATATACTGATCTGATGACGGACGGGTCGGCGCGGAAATGGACCTGGGTTATGGATGCGAAATCGGTCATCACCTCGCCCAGCCCGCAGGCCCCCATTCGTCACGGCAAGGGGCCCTTGGTGATCACCGGTCTTGCATGGTCGGGTCACGGGCGGGTCGACCGCGTGGACGTGTCGATAGATGGCGGCAGGAACTGGCGGACCGCGCGTCTGTCGGGTGATGTGAAACCGAAGGCGCTGACGCGCTTCCATCTGGATATCGACTGGGACGGGTCGGAGATGCTGCTGCAATCCCGCGCGATGGATGAGACCGGTTATGTCCAGCCAACCAAGGATCAGTTGCGCGAGATCCGCGGGCTCAACAATGTCTATCACAACAATTCCATCCAGACTTGGTGGGTCCGCGCCGATGGGGAGGTCGAGAATGTCGAAATCGCTTAAACTCCTCGTCTGCTCCGTCGCCCTCACGGCCGCGACCCCGGTTCTGGCGGAAAAGACCGGCCTCGGCCGTCCGGCGCTGCCGGAGGAAGTGGCGGCATGGGACGTGGCCGTCCTGCCGGACGGGACTGGCCTGCCGGAAGGTTCGGGCGATGTCTTTACCGGCGATGAGGTCTTTGCCGAAAAATGCGCCTCCTGCCATGGTGACTTCGCCGAGGGCATAGACAATTGGCCGGTTCTGGCGGGCGGGCAGGGTAGCCTGACCAACCGCCGCCCGGTTAAGACGATCGGATCCTACTGGCCCTATCTTTCGACCGTCTGGGATTACATCCACCGCTCGATGCCGTTTGGTGCGGCCCAAACCGTGACGGCGGATGAAACCTATGCAATCACGGCTTTCCTTCTCTATTCCAACGGGTTGGTGGAGGAGGATTTTGTCCTTTCGAAAGAAAATTTCGCCGAGGTCGCGCTGCCGAATGAAGGCGGCTTCCGGCCCGATGACCGGGCCGAGGCGGAATATCCGCTCTTCACCGGCGAGCCCTGCATGGCAGACTGCTCGGGAGAGGTGAAGGTCACCAAACGCGCCGTCACTCTGAACGTGACGCCGATGGACCCCGACGGCAAACCTGCCGGAACCTTGCCACTTCTGACGCTTGCAGCAGCGGCTGGCACGGAAGCCCCGGCGGAAGAGATGGCGCCCGAGGCCGCCCCGGCAGAAGAAACACCCGCCACGGAAACCGCTGCCATCGATCCGGCGCTGGTCGCGGCGGGCGAGAAGGTCTTCAAGAAGTGCAAGGCCTGCCACAAGGTCGGCGACGGTGCCAAGAACGCTGTGGGCCCGATGCTGAACGGCATCGTCGGCAAGGCCGCCGGTGCTTCGGACGGGTTCAAATATTCCAAACCCATGGCTGCCGCCGCGGAGGGAGGGCTGGTCTGGAACCATGAGACGTTGGCCGAGTTCCTTGCCAGTCCGAAAACCTATATGAAGGGGACGAAGATGTCCTTTGCGGGCCTGAAGAAAGCCGAGGAGATCGACGCCGTGATCGCCTATCTGACTACGTTCGGCGGATAGATGGCAGGGCGGGGGGACATTCACCTCGCCCTCGGCCTCATGCTGTTCTTGGCATGGGGCGTTGCCCCCCTGAACGCTGCCGAAATCGGCAATGCGGAATCAGGAGCCGTAATCTGGAGCGAATGCTCTGGCTGTCATCAGATCGGACCCGAGGCGAAAGATGCGATCGGGCCGAAACTGAACGGCATTTTCGGGCGAAAGGCCGCGAGTATCGAGGCGTTTCCTTATTCCCGCAGCCTGGAGCGTGCCGGGCGTGACGGGCTGATCTGGACGCTGGAGACGCTGGACGCCTATATCGAAAATCCGCGCACCTTTGCCTCCGGCACCCGCATGTCATACCGTGGGCTGAAGGATGCAGGCCAGCGCGCCGACCTTCTGGCCTTCCTGCGCGACTTTTCCGACAAGCCGCGTGACATCCCCGAGGCCGAACCGACCGCGCGCCGCACCCTGCCGGAACTGCCGCCGGAAGTGCTGGCGCTGAAGGGCGATCCCGAATTCGGGGAATACCTCGCAGCCGAATGCCAGACCTGCCATCAGGCCAGCGGCGCGGATGCGGGCATCCCCTCAATCACGCTTTGGCCCGAGGAAGATTTCGTACTGGCCATGCATGCTTACAAGCAGAAGTTAAGGCCGCATCCGGTCATGCAGATGATGGCTGGGCGGCTGACGGAGGAAGAGATCGCAGCACTTGCCGCCTATTTCGGTACACTGGAGGAATAAAAAGGGAGGAAGACATGATTTTGAACAGACGCGGATTCATCGGAACACTTGCCGCCTCGGGGGCGGTGCTTGCGGCCCCGGCGGTGCTCGGCCAGACCAAGCCCCGTGTGGTGGTCATCGGCGGCGGCGCGGGCGGGGCGACCTGCGCGCGCTACATCGCCAAGGACGGCGATGGCGCTCTCGACGTGACGCTCGTCGAACCGGCCGAGGTCTATTACACCTGCTTCTTCTCCAACCTCTATATCGGCGGCTTTCGCGACTATGACAGCCTCGCCCATCGTTATGACAAGCTGACCGGCGAATACGGCATCACCCATGCCCGCGACATGGCCGCAGGTGTCGACCGGGGTGCGATGACGGTGACATTGGCCGGGGGCGAGGTTCTGTCCTATGACCGGCTGGTGATCGCGCCCGGCATCGATTTTGTCGACGGCTCGGTCCCCGGCTGGGATCTTTCGAAGGCCGAGATCATGCCCCATGCCTACAAGGCAGGTCCCCAGACGCAGCTTTTGAAGCAACAGATAGAGGGGATGCCGGAAGGCGGCACCTATTGCATGGTCGCCCCGCCCAACCCCTATCGTTGCCCGCCGGGACCCTATGAGCGGATCAGCATGGTCGCCCATGTGCTGAAGGAACGGAACCCGACCGCGAAGATCCTGATCGTTGATCCGAAGGAGAAATTCTCCAAACAGGGCCTCTTCGAGGAAGGCTGGGGCAAGCACTATTCCGGCATGATCACGCGGATCGGCCCTGATTTCGGCGGCGACAATGTCGAGGTGCGGCCCGACACGATGGAGGTGGTGATCGACGGCGCAGTCGAAAAGGTCGATGTCTGCAATGTCATCCCGGCGCAGAAGGCGGGCGAGATCGCGGCCGCCGCCGGTGTGACCGACGACAAGGGCTGGGCGCCTGTGAACCCGCATTCGATGGCAACCCGCGCCGATCCGAATGTCTATGTGATGGGCGATGCCTCATCCCAGGGCGACATGCCGAAATCGGGCTTTTCAGCCAATAGCCAGGCCAAGGTTGCGGCGATGAGTATCCGGTCGGAACTGACGGGATCAAAGGCCTTCCCGGCCAAGTATTCCAACACCTGCTGGTCGCTGATTGATACCGATGACGGGGTCAAGGTCGGTGCCTCATATGAGGCGACGGATGAAAAGATCGCGAGCGTCGACAGCTTCGTCAGCCAGACGGGTGAGGATGCCGATTTGCGCAAGGCAACCTATGAGGAAAGCCTTGGCTGGTATGCCGGGATCACCGCCGACATCTTTGGCTGACGGGGGCTGAACGACAGGAAACGCGCGAGGATCAGAAGGAGAGACGACATGTGGACCACACTACGACCACTGACCCTTTTCCTTGCGCTGACCGCCCCGGTGGCCGCGTCCGAAGAGGAGGCCACGACATATCCCTTCGACGGGTCGTTCGAGGATGCGACCTTTGCGGTTGAAAATGCGATCATCGGCCAGGGGCTGGTGATCGACTATGTCAGCCATGTGGGTGAAATGCTGAACCGCACCGGCGCTGATGTCGGCAGCGACGTGACGATCTTTGACGCGGCGGATGTTTTCCTGTTCTGCTCGGCGGTCCTGTCGCGCAAGGTGATGGAGGTCGATCCGATGAACATCGCCCATTGCCCCTATGGCATCTTCGTCATCGACCGCGAAGGGACGGTCCAGATCGGCTATCGCCATCTGCCCGACGGGCCGATGGATGAGGTCGAGGCGCTCTTGGACACCATCGCGCGCGAAGCGGCGGGCGGGTAGGCCGACACCCGTAGGGCGACACGTCAGGCATACTGTGCCCATCGTCATTGACGGTCGCATCCGGGCACTCCATTAAACATGCCTGTACGGCCGGGATCACCGGGCAGCGGGGCAAGGCAATGGCTGAGGATACGGAAGAGATCGGCTGGATCGGTGTCGATTGGGGCTCTACCCATATGCGGGCCTTTGTGATCGGCCCGGGCGGCGCGGTTCTAGCCGAGCTGAACGCGGCGGGTGGCGCGGGGCTGTCGCCGGAGGATTTCGAACCGGCGCTCCTGTCGCTGATTGGCCCGTACCTGACGGCAGGGCGGGTCGTGCCGGTCATCGCCTGCGGCATGGTCGGCAGCCGCGAAGGCTGGCATGAGGTCGCCTATCGCAGCGTTCCCTGCGAGCCGGTCGCGACGGGCGCGCTGGTTCCCGTGCCAGTCAGAGACCCGAGGATCACCGTCCATATCGTGCCCGGCCTCAGCCAGTCGGACCCTGCCGATGTTCTGCGTGGCGAGGAAACCCAGATCGCCGGTTTTCTGGCGCTCAATCCCGGCTGGGACGGCGTCATCTGTCTGCCCGGCACCCATACCAAATGGGCCCATCTCAGCGCGGGCGAGGTAGTGTCGTTCCAAAGCTTCATGACCGGTGAGATATTTGCGCTTTTGTCGCAACGCTCTGTGCTGCGCCACTCTCTGGTCGAGGGGGGCTGGGACGATGCCGCCTTTGCCGAAGCGGTGGAGGAGGCGATGACCCGGCCCGAACGGCTGGCATCCCGGCTCTACCGGATCAGAACCGAGGATCTGTTGCGCGGTGCCGATCCCGCCGCCGCGCGGGCGCGGCTTTCGGGCTTTCTGATCGGGGCGGAACTGGCCGCTGCCCGGCCTTACTGGCTGGGACAGCAGGTCGCGATCATCGGCGCGCCGGGTCTCTCATCGGCCTATGAAGGGGCGCTGAAGGCACAGGGGGTGTCGCCCGAACTGATGGCGGGCAATGCCGCAGCCCTGGCGGGCCTTGCCCGCCTTGCTGCCGGTCTGGACGGAGTGAAGATACCATGAGCCGCAACATCATCGCCATCCTGCGCGGGATCACAGCGGATGAGGTCGAAGAGGTCACTGCCACCCTGATCGATGCCGGGATCACCGCGATCGAAGTGCCGTTGAATTCGCCAGATGCGCTGACCAGCATCGGCAGGATCGCGCAGCGCTTCGGCGACGCCGCCCTGATCGGTGCAGGCACGGTTCTGACTGTGGAAGAGGTCGCGGCCGTGGCCGGGGCAGGCGGACGGTTGATCGTGTCGCCCAATTGCGATCCGGACGTGATCGCGGCGACCAGGGCCAGGGGGTTGCAAAGCTGGCCCGGCGTTCTGACGCCGACCGAATGCTTTGCGGCCCTGAAGGCCGGGGCTGACGGGCTGAAATTGTTCCCGGCCTTCCATATGGGGTCTGCCGGTCTGAAAGCCATGCGCGCGGTGCTGCCGACCGATGTGCCTGTCTATGCCGTTGGCGGTGTCGGTCCTGCGGATTTCGCTGAATGGCGGGCGGCGGGTGCGGATGGCTTCGGGCTGGGCACCTCTCTCTACCGTCCGGGGGACCGGGTGGCGGATGTGGCCGCGAAAGCGCAAGGTGTCGTGGCCGCCTGGGATGCGATGTTCTGAGCCGCGCGGAAATGCGGTGACGCTGGACGCCGCCTGAATTGCCTTGCCAAAAGAAAGAGGCGCCGGGTTGCCCCGGCGCCATCTGCCTTTGCGGTTGGACCCGGCCTATTCGGCCGCAGCCACCGAGGCTGCATGCTTGTCGCGCAGACCGTCGCGGTAAAGCGCCTTGATCAGCGAGACACACATCAGCCCCATGACTATGGTGAAGGGCAGGGCACCGATGATCATCGCACTTTTCAGCGCTTCCATCGGGTCCGATCCACCATTGGTCTTGCCTGCGACCAGAAGCGTGCCGATCACCAGCGTCAGGATGATGCCCCAGATGATCTTGTGCTTGTTGTCGGTTTCCTGATCGCCGCCCGACATGATCGTGTTCATCACGAGGATGCCACTATCCGCCGAGGTGACGAGGAAGGTCATGATCAGGACCACGCACATCACGGTGATTGCTGCCAGGAACCCGCCCGAGATCATCTCGCCCAGGGTCACGAACAGTTTCGCGGTGTTGGACGCCGCGATGATGGAGCCTTCGGCACCGCCGGTCAGTTCCAGATCGATCGCAGTGCCGCCGAGGATGGTCATCCAGGCAAAGCACACCATCGCCGGGGCAAAGACGCAGCCGACGATGAATTCACGCACCGTCCGACCCTTGGAGATGCGCGCCAGGAACAGGCCCACGAAGGGCGAGAACGCGATCCACCAGGCCCAGTAGAAGGTTGTCCAACCGGCCTGCCAGCCGAACAGGCGGCCTTCGGTGCCTGCGGCATAGGCGGCCTGCTGGATTTCCGGCGACAGCGCTGCGGCCTCGCCTTCAAGTCCGCCCTGGAACGCCTCGAACGATCCCCATGCGTTGGTCGCACCCGAATAAAGGCTGTCGGCCAGCGGGGCTGCCTCGGCCGGAAGGGCGGCTGCGAAATCGGCCTCGGACAGCGGCAGATGCGGGCCGAAGCTGAGTTGGGTGAAGTTGAGGATGTAATCGACGAACGCCGTCCCATAGGTCGTCATCGCGAAGGCGAATGAGCCGAAGATGACAAAGACCATCAGAAGGATGAGCGACAGGACGAGGTTGAGGTTCGAGAGGTATTTGACCCCGCGTCCGACGCCCGAAACCGCCGAAATGATCGACATTCCCATGATTGCGATGAGACCGGCGATCAGACCAACCGTGCCCGGGGCAGGTGCCTCGCCCGTCATATCCATCATCCATTCCGCACCGGTGATGGCATACATGCCGTCAATGAACTGGCTGACGCCGAAGCCGATCGTGACAGACACGCCGAGGATCGTCGCCACAACGCCGAGGATATCGACCACATGGCCGAAGGGGCCGTTGACATATTTGCCGAACAAGGGCGTCAGCGCCGACCGGATCGTCAGCGGCATGTTCCGCGTATAGGCGTAATAGGCAAGGCTGAGGCCGGTCACGACATAGATCGCCCATGCGTGGAAGCCGTAATGCAGGAATGTATAGCGATAGCCTGATTGCAGCGATTCTGTGGTATTGCCCGCAATGCCGCCTTTCAGGATCTCGGGGTTCGAACCCCAGAGGCCCAGCGGCTCAGCCGTGGCGAACACCATCAGGCCAACACCAAGGCCGGCGCCGAACATCATTGAAAACCATGAGAAGTTCGAAAATTCCGGCGCTTCGCCGGGCGTGCCCATGATCCTTTTGCCGGTCTGCGGCAGGGCCGCGACGACAAAAAGGAAGAAGGCGAAAAAGCCGACGATGACGATGTAGAAGGCATTGAAATCCTCCAAGAGGCGCCAGTTCAGGCTGCCCAGAACGCCGTTTGCGTTAGCGGGCCAGACAAGGGCCCAGATCACAAGAAGTGCCATCGAGATTTTGGAGACGAGCGCGATTTCCATGCTGTGGCCTTCGTAAAAGCCTGATGACGCGCGTTTGATCTCGATCTCTGTGAATGGTGGTTTGATGCTCATGTTCTGTCCCTGTTCGTTGGGTTTTCAGACAGAAACGTCAGGTCCGTCCGCTGACCGCGGTTGCGGTCAGGACATCCCATCCCCCCCTGATGATTGAACCATGGCCGCTTAAGCCATGATGTGATGGACCATACGCGACGGTTTTGTGACCCAAAGGGACCGGTGTCGCGCGAAATGTCCCGGATTTTCCTTCCCTGTTTTGTCCTGTTCGCGCATCGGTTGCGCCAGCCCGCCCCGAAACCGGTTTTCCGATATCCCAGGGTCGATGACATGAGTGTAACCGCAAAACGCCCGATCCTCAAACCGGGGCATGTTCGGTTCCGTGGCGTCACCTCCGCCGGCCCGGACCGGGAGATGCGGCCCCTTGAAGCCGTCAGCCCTCGCGCATAGTGTCCGGCGCGTTGAACGGAGGGGCACATGGCCGGTAAACGCAGCATCTTTGAAGAGGTCGGCGAAGGCACCAAACCTGTCGGCACGCCGCAGGGCGGAATGATCGACAAGGGGCGCGGCGGCGCGCGCGGCGCGGTGCGTATCTGGCTCGCCGTGCTGTTCGTGATGGTCCTTGCCATGATCGCGGTCGGTGGGTTGACACGTCTGACCGATAGCGGCCTCTCGATCACCGAATGGCGGCCTGTGACCGGGGCCCTGCCGCCGATGAATGCGACCGACTGGCAGGCGGAATTCACCAAGTATCAGGCAAGTCCCGAGTTTCAGTTGCAGAACCACCAGATGGGGATCGACGAGTTCAAGACGATCTATTGGTGGGAATGGGGCCACAGGCAGCTTGGCCGGTTCGTCGGTCTGGTCTGGGCCCTTGGCTTTGTTTTCTTCTGGGCGACCAAGCGGATGCCCACAGGCTGGACCGGGCGGCTTTTGGGTCTTGGTGCCCTTGGCGGGCTGCAGGGGGCGATCGGCTGGTGGATGGTGTCCTCAGGCCTGACGGGCCGCATGGTCGATGTCGCCTCTTACCGCCTTGCGCTCCATCTTGGCCTCGCCTTCGCCATTCTCGGGCTGATCGCCTGGTACATGCTGTCGCTGTCGCGGCGTGAAACCGACCTGCTTCAGGCCCGCCGTTCGCGCGAGGCGAAGCTGTTTTCGATGTCGACCGGCCTCATGCATTTCGCGTTTCTCCAGATCCTGCTCGGAGCTTTGGTGGCCGGGATCGATGCGGGCCGCGCGTTCCCGACATGGCCCCTGATGGGCGAAAGCATTTTCCCCGCCGATGCCTTCTATCTGCCCGAGGGCGGGCCAGCGGTACTGGCCTTCTTTGAAAACCCCGGGCTGGTGCAGTTCATTCACCGGATGGCGGGCTATCTTCTGCTGGCTTTCGGCATTGTCGTCTGGCTGAGGGGACGCAAATCCGCCCATCCGGCAACACGCGGGGCGTTCATGTTCGTGCTCGTGGCCCTTGCCGCACAGGTTGTTCTTGGCATCGTCACGGTTGTTCATGCCGCTCCGCTGTCCCTTGGCCTGATCCACCAGCTTGGCGCGGTGGCGGTCTGGGTCGCGGTGATCCGCGCACGGCACCGGGCGCAGTATCCGATCACCGCCAGCATCCGGGGGACGAAATGACCGCGTTTGACAACCTCATGGCCTTTCAGCGCGAAACCGAGGCGCTGAGCCAGATCGCGGGCCGGTTGGGCTGGGATCAGGAAACCATGATGCCCGAGGGCGCCGCTGAACAGCGCGGTGAGGAGATGGCGGCCATCGAGGCCGTACTGCATGCCCGCTGCACCGATCCGCGCGTGGGTGACTGGCTGGCCGGGGCAGAGGCGACGGATGCTTCCGGCGCGCGGTCGCTGGAGTTGATCGGTCGGTCCTATCACCGCAACGCCGCCGTGCCCGGCAGGCTGGCGGCCGAGATCGCGCGGGTGACGAGCGTGGCGCAGGGCATCTGGGCCGAGGCGCGGGCGAAGAATGATGTCGCGCATTTCCTGCCGACCTTTGAAAGGGTCGTTGGGCTTATGCGCGAAAAGGGGCAGGCGCTGGCCGCGGCCGGATTTGGTGGCGGCGATGTTTATGATGCGCTTCTGGACGATTACGAACCCGGCGCCACCGCCGCGACGATCGGGGCGATGTTCGACCGGATGCGGCCGCGCCTTGTGGCGCTGCGCGAGGAGGTGCTGGGCGCCGGTTCGCAGCCTGCACCGATCACCGGCCATTTCGCCGAAGCGGGGCAACTGGCCTTGGCGCGCGAGCTGGCCACCGCCTTTGGCTATGACTGGACCCGGGGGCGGCTCGATCTGGCGGTGCATCCGTTTTCCTCGGGCTCCGGCAATGATGCGCGGATCACCACGCGGGTGGTGGAAAGCGATCCTTTCAACTGCCTCTATTCGACGGTGCACGAGGTTGGACATGCCTGCTACGAACTGGCCATCGACCCTGCCCATCTTTTCACGCCGCTTGGTGCGGGCGTGTCGATGGGCGTGCATGAAAGCCAGAGCCGGATCTATGAAAACCAGCTTGGCCGGTCGCGGGCCTTCACCGGCTGGCTGCATGGACGGATGCGCGGGGTCTTTGGCGATTTCGGCGTGGCTTCGGCAGAGGACTTCTACCGCTCGGTCAACCGGGTTCAGTCGGGCTATATCCGCACTGAGGCGGATGAGGTTCACTATAACC
>NZ_JBARVQ010000597.1:0-8612 GCF_049646345.1 Albidovulum sp.
AGGCCGGATGGCGCATCGCCAAGGCTCAGACCGCTGCCCGTCACATCAAGCCCCATGCGCCCGGCAGGACCGGCGGCATGGACGATTTCCAGCAGCATCCGCGCCTGATCGCCGGGCGCGAGGAAGCGGGGGACCGAGGCGGTGACGACCACCGGGTCGCGGATCAGCACATCGGTTTCCGCCTGCCCGACCGCCTTGTCGGACCAGACCACAGCCATCAGCCGCACCGTGCCGTTGAAGCTGGGCAGGTCGAATTCCGTGCGCGCATAGCCATCGGCACCGACTGTCAGGGGGCCAGAGAAATAGGCGACCAGTTCCTCGGTCGGCGGTGGCGATTGCAGTTTCATCCCCGCCGCCGCGTCACCGCCAGAGCGGACAGCACCCATCGCGCCTGTCTGGCCGTCGATCAGCCGCCCATAGAGGTCGCGGATGCCGACGCCGAGTTTCTGCTGGCCGAAATAATGGCCCTCGGGGTCGGGGGAGGTGAAGGCGGTCAGGTTGAGGATGCCAAGATCGACGGCGGCGATGGTGGCAAAGACCTCTGCCCCTTCCGGCGCATCGACCTTCAAAGCCACCGGCAGCGGCCCGCGCGGATTGGCCTCGGGCGCGACCTCGAATGTGGCAGAGAGCTTGCGCGAGCCGGGATCGACCGGCGCGTAGGAGAGGCCAAGCGCCCGTGTCGGTGCGCGGCCTGCTTCCTCAGACAGGGGACGGATGACCGAGGCGGTGACATAGGCGCCCGCCCCCCAATCGTCGGTGACAGGCAGCTCGATGACGTTCTCGCCCGCCGTCACCGTCACGGCCTTCATGTCAATGAGCCGGTTCGAGAGGACCGTGACCAAGGCCACCCCATCCGCGCGGGGTTCGATCCGTAGCCGCGCGGTATCGCCGGGCCGGTAGGCGTCCTTGTCGAGCGCGACGGTCAGCGTATCGGGCGTTTCCGCTGCATCGGCAGGGACGTACCAGCCCGCGTAGTACTCGGTGGATGACTCGGTGTGGGCACCGTCCGTCGCCTCCACCACCAGTTCGTAATTGCCCCATTCCACCGGGGCGGCGATGCTGACCGGGCCTTCGGGCGTCAGAGCCGCCTCGCCACTTGCCACGCGGGACCTGGTCGTCGCCACCTCCCAATTCCAGTTGCCGTAAAGCGAATACCACTGATAGTTCCGCTCGATCCGGTTGATCGTCCAATGGACGGCGCGGGTGGCAGCCTGTTCGTCCGGCCCGACCGCGATCAGGTCAAAGCGCGCGTCAGAGCCTTGCGGCACCGTGCCGCCCTCAAACAGCGGCTTGATCCCGATGACGGGATCGTCGGGCAGGATGCGGCGGGCGATGCTGCGTTCGACCGGGCGGCCTGAGCCTTCCTTGACCCGCACGGCGATGCTCGCCTCCAAAGGCCGGTTCGCGGCTTCGCCCAAATCGGGGAAGCTGACCGAAAGCACCGCGCGGCCTTCGGCATCGGTCTTTGGCGCGTCCTCCAAAGCATCGCGGTAGGGCGAGAACGGCTCATCGTAGCGCCCGAACGCATAACCGGGGAAAGCATCGAGCGTCGTCAGCGCGGTGATCCTCAGATCGCCCTCGACGTCCAGTTCCGCCCCCGGCGCGCCGAAGAGGTAGCGCGCTGCGACCGTCAGCGGTGGCCGGTCGGTCAGGCGTAGTGCGCCCTCGGGCAGGGTCAGGTCAAAGTCGATGCGTTCGGGCAGGAAATCCTCGACAAGAAAGCTTTGCGAGGCAAGCACCTTGCCCTCTTCGACAAAGCTCTCGATCCGCCATGTCCCATGCGGGGCAGAGCCCGCAAGCGGCAGATTGGCGACAAAACCGCCCGCGCCCGCATGGCCGAGCAGCGCGCGGGAATATTCGACCCCGTCGGGCCGGATCAGCCTTGCGGTCATCGGCAGCCCGGCCAGACCGTGCACCTTCTGGTCACGGGCGAGGATGGTGGCGTTGACCGTCTCACCCGCGCGGTAGGCGCCCCGGTCGGTCGAGAGGAACACGTCGATGGGCGGGGCCGCCTCGCGCCCCGCAACACCCCGGTCGGAAAGGTCGAATTCCGCCTCGGTCAGCGGCAGGAAGGTCATATCCTCACCCTTCTCGACCATCACCAAGGCAGGCGCGGCCCCGCCCGTCCCGGCGGTCAGCCCGGCATCGAAGCGGGCGTATCCTTCGGCATTCGTCGTCACCGTCCCAATCACCGCATTGGCGCGCGAGAGGAGCGTCGCGGTCACGTCCCCGCTGGCCGAAGCGTCCGACAGAGCGCGGACGAAGACATGCAGCCCGTCTACCCCCTCCATCGCCGTCAGCCCGAGGTCGGAGATCACGAACCACTGTGTCGCGGCGGGATTGTCATAGGGGTCCTCGCCCGGAATGGCGGCCTGAAGCGCATAGATGCCGGGGCCGAGGTCAGACATGATGCCATCCAATGGCAGCAGCGTGGTCATGTCGCGGTTGACCTCCGCCGTGACCTCGCCGGTGCCAGTCCAGACCTCTTCAGCGACTTCGGATTTGAGGTTCGCGGCCGACCAGTAGTCAAGCGGGCGGCCGAACATGCCGCCCTGAATCGCGCGGATCAGGTTGCGGTCCGACAGGCGCAGAAGGGTCAGGTCTAGGGTGTCGGCATTCACCGTCTCGACTGGGATGCCCTTGGACCCCACACGCGGCAGCACATAGGCGCGGCCGGGAAAGCGCACGGCGGCGGCGCGGTCGCGGATGTATTGGGTGATCTGGATGTCCTTGGCCAGTACCTCACCCGAGGCGGCGGGCAGGCCTTCGCGGAAAGTCAGGGTGGGCCTTGTGCCATGGGCAAAACCGGCGACACAGATCTGGCGACCGGAGGCTTCGACCGACAGCCCCGCTTCAGGCAGCTTCACAAAAGGCGCGTAGTCGGTACCGGATCGCACGAGATCTGCGGTGAAGACGGCACAGATGCGGGGGCTGGCGCCGTCGGCCTCTACCTGCGTTTCGCTGATGCGGAAGCCGTACTTACCAATGGCGTCGTCCAGCATGGCAGCGGTGTCATCGCGCGGCTGAATGCTATGCGCCAAACGCAGGGCCGGGATCATGTCGCGGCCCCGGTTCATCTTCTCCATCGCGCGGGCGAGGGTCACAAGCGCGGTCGCCCGAAGGCCCGCAGTGTCGGTCCGAAGATAGGCGTTGATCGCAGCCGAGGCCGATTTGCGCGGGTTCTGCCGGATCTTGTCATTCGGGTACTCGCGCAGATCAAGTTGCAGTTCGGCATAATCCGCCCATTGATCCGCCGCATCCGTGATGTTCAGCGCCGCCCCCAGCCGGTTTGCGGCGGCTTTCGTATTGCCGTTCCCGCGCGCAGTATCGACCGCAGCAAGCCAGTCCTCGGCACTGGTGCCCCCCGTCACATGTTCTGCAGCAAGATCGCGGGCCTGATCGTAGGCGGCCTGAAGATCCTCGGGCCGCAGAAAGTCCAACTCAGCCGCACGGGTCTGAGCGCGCTCTGCGGACCCCGGCGCGGCGTCCAGAACATGGCCCGAAATTGCGCCGGAATAGGGTGCAGGCTCCCCGGCCCCCGATTTCGGGAAACAGGACGAGGCGCGGCGGTTATAGGTGAAGGCGGTACAGGCCCTGTCCGAGAGGCAGGCCACGCGACAGGCGTCAAAACCGATGTCATAGAGCGCGCGCAGATCGCCGCCGGGAAAGTCCATATTGTCGACCAGAACCGCGCGGCGCTCGGGCACCAGATCCTGCGCCGGTGCTTCGCCAGCCACGAAAAGACTTGCCGCAAGGGCCGCTGTCACAAGGGCGCGCATCGAAATCTCCATTTCCGGTCAATGATCTGATGCTGGCAGGGGGGGATGGGATTCGCAAGCGTGACGGCCGGGAAAGTCACGGCGTTTAAGCGTTCCTTCACCCCGTTCCGCGATTGTCGAAGACGCGCGGGCATTATCCCGTGCGGACGGACCGGAGACGGGATGTGAGCATAGCCGAGAAACTCGCCAAGGAACGGCGCGCGCGTCTGGCCGCCGAACGCCTGCTGGAACAGAAAAAGCGCGAACTTTTCGCCGCAAATTCCCAATTGTCGCGTCATGCCCGTCACCTGTCTGACCAGATCGTCGAACAACGTCACGGGCTGGAACAGGCACTTTGCGAAGCCGAATCGCTCAAGGGGCAGAATAGCCAAGTCATGTCGGACCTGCTCCGGGCCACCAACGCGGCCAAGATTGCCGAACGTCTGCTGTGGGATGCGGTCGAGGCGGTTGGCGACGGGTTTGCGGTGTTTGACAAGAACTTGCATCTGGTGATCGTCAACAAAGCCTGGCTTGAAATCTTCGCAGGCCACTCCGAGATCCAGACTGGAGTGGACTATGACACCGTGATCCGCACGCTCGCGACTGCGGGCATCGTCGATCTGGAGGATTTCGACGAGCATGACTGGCGCCACGAAATGACCGAACGCATCACGCGCGCGGATATTCCCAACAAGGAAATCAAGCTGACCAATGGCCGTCATATCCGGCTGGTCGATCATCACGGGGCTGACGGCGGTCTTGTGTCGATGGCTCTAGATACTTCCACAGCCATGTTGCGGCAGGCGGAATTGGAGGAAGCCCGGGTGAAGGCCGAGGCGGCAAACCGCGCGAAATCGGCCTTTCTTGCCAATATGAGCCATGAAATCCGCACCCCGATGAATGGTGTTGTGGGCATGGCTGAACTCTTGATCGACACAGATCTGAACGAGGAACAGAGGCTCTTTGCCGAGACGATCAAGTCATCGGGCGAGGCGCTTTTGACGATCATCAACGATGTGCTCGACTATTCCAAGATTGAGGCGGAGAAGCTGAAACTCTACCCCGAACCCTTCGATCTGGAACGTTGTCTGCATGAGGTCGTGCTGCTGTTGCAGCCCTCGGCCCGCGACAAGGGGATCAAGCTTCTGGTCGATTTCGACCTCTTCCTGCCGACGCGTTATGTCGGTGATCCCGGGCGAATGCGGCAGATTTTCACGAACCTTCTGGGCAACGCCGTCAAATTCACCTCCGAAGGGCACGTTCTGGCGCGGATCGTCGGGCTTGAATTGCCCGACCACCGGTTCGACCTGCACATCACCATCGAGGATACCGGAATCGGAATTCCGACGGACTACATCGACCACATCTTCGGCGAGTTCAATCAGGTGGAGGAACAGTCGAACCGGAAGTTCGAAGGAACCGGTCTCGGCCTCGCGATCACACGGCAACTTGTGGAACTGATGGGCGGCACGATCTGGGTCGACAGCGAACCGGATCAGGGATCGTGCTTTGGTTTCCGTGTGACTTTTGCCCCCGCTGAACCGGTTCAGGTCATCGACAAACCCGACCGTCCGATCCTGCTGAAGCGCGCGCTGATCGTCGATGACATACAGATCAACCGCGTGATCCTGGAACGACAGCTTCAGACCTATGGGCTGGAGGTCACGATGTGCCGCGGCGCTACGGAAGCTTTGCAGGCCGTTCAGTCTGGTGACGCGTTCGATGTGATCCTGACCGATCACGACATGCCGGACATAGCCGGGCCTGAACTGGCGGCCCAGTTGCGTGCCGCAGGGATATCATCGCCGATCCTGCTTTTGTCTTCGCATCCCGATGCGGCGGAAGGCGCTACCGGGGACATGGCGGCGGTTCTGCAAAAGCCGATCCTGCGGTCGGAATTGTTCCGCGCCTTGCAGGACCTGTCCTATCCCGCAGCAAAGGACGCGTTCCTGCCGCTTGAACCGGCTGAACCGGAACCCCCGGCGGGGGAACTCAGGCAGATGCGGGTGCTGGCGGCGGAAGACAACCGCACCAACCAGCTTGTCTTCCGCAAGATGGTGGCGGATTTCGACATCGATCTGCAATTCGCCAATAACGGGCGCGAGGCGGTGGACCAATGGCGCAGCTTCCGGCCGGATATGGTCTTCATGGACATTTCCATGCCCGAGATGGATGGGCGCGAAGCGACGCGCGCCATCCGCGCCATCGAGGAAGAGCGCGGCCTGAACCACACCCCAATCGTCGCCCTGACGGCCCATGCGATGGACGGCGATAGCGAGTCCATTCTGGCGGCCGGGATCGACCACTACCTGACAAAACCGCTCAAGAAGATGGCAATTGCGGGTAAGATCGGAGAGTTCTGCCCCGCTGACGCACGTCCGGCGCTCGGCCCGGGCCCGGCAGAAAGCGGCGCGGCATGACCCAGAGTTGAGATGGGCGCAAATCCACCTGTCCTTCGGCCGTTTCAGCCTTCAGAAGTCAGAACACCAAGAAACGCAGCGCCGAACCGTTCGGCCTTCTGTTCACCCATCCCCTGGATGCGCTCCAGTTCGGCGAGTGTCCTTGGCCGGGCTTCGGCGATTTTCCTGAGCGTCGAATGCGTACAGCTGAGGTATTTGTCGATCCCCTCGGGCCCGCGCGACAATTCGGCCTGTGCCTGCATCAGGCGGTCGAACACTTCGCCCGATGCCCGACCGGCCAGCTTGCGGCGGGCGGGATGCATGTCTTCCCCGGCACCGGTGATCACCTCCAGAAAGGCCGCGCCGTAGCTTTCCAGCTTTTTCGCACCAACCCCGCTGATCCGCGCCATCCCATCCAGTGTCTCGGGCCGGGTTTCGGCCATTTCAATCAGCGTGCGGTCGGGGAAGATCATATAGGCGGGCATCCGCGCCGCTTCGGACAAGGCCCGCCGTTTTGCCTTGAGCGCCGAGAGAAGCGGCGCGTCTTCTTCTGAAACCAGTGTCTTCACCACCGGTCTTCCGACCGCCTTGCGGATCGTGTCGCGGCGAAGGGTGATTGACGCCTCGCCTTTCAGGATCGGTCGCGCCGCATCGGTCATACGGAATGCGCCATGGCGTTCGGGATCGGGGCGGATCAGGTCGTATCCCATCATCTGCCGAAAGATCGCCTGCCACTCTGCCTTGGGCATATCGCGACCGACGCCGAAGGTCGGCAGGTCATCGTGGCGACGCTGGCGGACCTTGACGGTGACATTGCCGGTCAGGATGTCAATGAGATGCCCGGCACCGAAACTTTCCCCCGTGCGCAGCATCGCCGACAGTGCCTTCCGGACCGCTTCAGTCCCGTCGAACAGGTCCGGCGCAGTATCGCAGAGGTCACAATTGCCGCAAGGCTCTGCTGCCTCGCCGAAATATCCCAGCAATCGCCGGCGGCGGCAGCATATCGCCTCGGCCAGCCCGAGAAGCGCGTTCAGACGGGCATGATCGGCGGCTTTGCGTTCGGCAGGGGCAAGCCCTTCGTCGATCTGGGTGCGACGAAAGCGGATGTCATCGGGGCCATAAAGCGTCAGCGTCTCGGCGGCCGCGCCGTCGCGTCCGGCGCGGCCAATCTCCTGATAATAGGCCTCGATCGATTTCGGCAGATCGGCATGCGCGACCCAGCGGATATCGGGCTTGTCGATGCCCATGCCGAAGGCGACGGTGGCGACCACGATCAGCCCGTCCTCGCGCTGGAACCGCCCCTCAACATCGCGCCGGGTCTCGGCATCAAGGCCCGCGTGGTAGGCGCAGGAAACGTGACCGGCCTCGCGCAGTGCACCCGCCAGCGTCTCGGTCTTGGCCCGCGTGCCGCAATAGACGATGCCGGACTGGCCCTTGCGGGCGGCGGCGAAGGTCAGGATCTGGCGGCGGGGCTGGTCCTTGACCTCAAAGGCCAGATGGATGTTCGGCCGGTCGAAGCCGCGCAGGAAGGTTTCGGGTGCGGCCCCGTCAAAGAGCCGCGTCACGATCTCGGCCCGGGTTTCTTCATCCGCTGTTGCGGTGAAGGCGGCCAGCGGCACGTTCAGGGTCCGGCGCAATTCGCCGATGCGCAGGTAATCGGGCCGGAAATCGTGGCCCCACTGGCTGACGCAATGCGCCTCATCCACCGCGATCAGGCTGGTGCCGATGCGGCGGAGCAAAGTCAGCGTACCGCCCGAGGCCAGCCGTTCAGGCGCCATGTAGAGGAGCCTCAGCCGCCCCTCGTCGAGCGCCCGGAACACCTCCTCGGTTTCTTCTTCGGTATTGCCGGATGTCAGCGCCCCGGCTTCGACCCCGGCTTCGCGCAACGCACGGACCTGATCGCGCATCAGGGCGATCAGCGGCGAAATCACCACCGTTACACCGTCGCGCAACAAAGCGGGCAGTTGGAAGCACAGCGATTTGCCGCCGCCGGTGGGCATGATCGCCAGCGTATTCCGCCCCTCGGCCACGGCCGACACGATCTCGGCCTGACCGGGCCGAAAGGCAGAGAATCCGAAGACGGAGGAGAGAAGTCCCTCGGCGCGGGTCATGGGCTCGCGTTCTTGTTGGCTCGATGGCGGCAGAGTCTCACACCGGCCGGACGGGGGCAAGGCTCAGTAGCTGTAGAAAAAGCCCGCGTTGTTCACGAGGATGATGCGCACGGCAATGAGGCCGATGAAGGCGACCAGCGGCGCGAGGTCCAGCCCCGACATCTGCGGCAGAAAGCGGCGGATCGGGGTATAGATCGGCTCCAACAGTCGGTTCAGCCCGTACCATATCTGAGACACCAGCGGCTGCCGCAGGTTCAGCACCTGAAAATTGATCAGCCACGACATGACGATATGTGCGATCATGATGAACCACATCACGTCGAGAAGCAGCATCAGGATATGGA
>NZ_JBARVQ010000598.1:0-4196 GCF_049646345.1 Albidovulum sp.
GAGCAATGGCATTGACGCGCACCCCCAGCGGCCCGAAGTCATGTGCCATCTCGCGCGTCAGTGCGGCCAGCGCCGCCTTAGACGTGGCATAGGCGGCGCCCGCGAAGGGATGCACCCGGACCCCGGCGATCGAGGTGACATTGACGATCGACCCTTGCGCGGCTGTCAACTCGTCCTTCAGGCCGCGCGCCAGAATGACCGAGGCGAAGAAATTGACGTGGAACACATGGCCCCAGTCGCGCAGGTCGGTGTCGATCGTGTTCAGCCGCGCGCCGCCGTCGCCCTTGGGCGAAATGCCGGCATTGTTGACCAGCGCGTGCAGCTTGCCGCCCTCCAGCCGCGACCGGATGTCCTCGACCGCGGCAATCGTCGCCTTGGGGTCGGCCAGATCAACCTGAACATGGTTCTTTTCTCCGCCCGGCCAGGGGCAGTCCTTTGAAAAGGCCTGACGCGAACAGCTGATGACGCGCCAGCCCTCGGCATCGAACTTGCGCACCGTGGCATGGCCGATCCCCCGGCTGGCCCCGGTCAGCAGAAGCGTCTTCTGGCCCTCGTCACTCGACATCGTGCAACACCCTTCGCTGGATTCAGACAACAGCCTGTGCGGAAACCGGACCGGGTTTCAAGGCCGATTCCGCCACCGCCCCTTTTCCTTCGGCCTCCCAGCCCCTAGGTTCCCCCCAAAGGAGACCCGATGACAAACCCGCTTCTCGCCGACTGGACCACACCCTTCGCCCTTCCCCCCTTTGCTGACGTCACCGATGACGACTTCGCCCCCGCGTTTGAGGCCGCGATGGATCGGGCCCGCGCCAATATCGCGAAAATCGCCGAAAACCCTGAACCGCCGACCTTCGCCAGCACGATCGAGGCGCTCGAACAGGCGGATGCGGCGCTCAACCGCGTCCTTGGCGTCTTCTTCAACATCGCCGGTGCCGACAGCACGCCCAAACGCGAGGAACTTCAGCGCGATTTCTCGCCGAAGCTGGCCGCCTACGGGTCAGAAATCACCAATAACAAGCCGCTCTTCGAGCGCGTCGAAACACTCTGGAATGCCCGCGATACGCTTGACCTCACGCCCGAGCAACAGCGCGTCCTGATGCTGACCCGGCGCGGATTCATCCGCTCTGGCGCCGATCTGGAAGGCTATGCCGCCGACCGCCTGACCGAGGTCAAGAACCGGCTCGCGGTGCTCTCGACCCAGTTTACCCAGAACCTTCTGGCCGATGAACGCAGCTGGTACATGGAACTGACCGAGTATGAACTTGAAGGCCTGCCCGATTTCCTGATCGCCGCCGCCCGCGCGGCCGGGGCCGAAAAGGGGCTGCAGGCCCCGGTCATCACCACCTCGCGCTCGCTCATCGTGCCGTTCCTGCAGTTCTCGCCGCGCCGCGACCTGCGCGAACGCGCCTATCAGGCCTGGACCGCGCGCGGTGCGGGGGGCGGCCCGACCGACAACCGTCCCATCGCTGCCGAAGTCTTGGCGCTGCGCGAGGAACGCGCTTTCCTGCTCGGCTACGACAGCTTTGCCGATTACAAGCTGGAAACCGAAATGGCCAAGACGCCGAAAGCGGTTCGGGACCTCCTGATGCAGGTCTGGGAACCGGCACTGGCGGCGGCCGAAGCCGACTCCACCCGGCTGTCGGCCATGATGCATGGCGACGGCGTGAACGGCGAGCTGGAACCCTGGGACTGGCGCTACTACTCGGAAAAGCGCCGCAAGGAAGAACATGACCTCGACGAGGCCGAACTGAAACCCTACCTGCAACTGGACCGGATGATCGATGCCGCCTTTGCGGTGGCCAGCCGGTTGTTCAACCTCGATTTCAAAGCGCTCGATGCCACGCTCTACCACCCCGATGCCCGCGCATGGGAGGTGACCCGCGACGGCGCGCATCTGGCCGTCTTCATCGGCGACTATTTCGCCCGCGGCTCGAAACGCTCGGGGGCATGGTGTTCGGCCATGCGCTCGCAACAGAAGCTGGCCGGCGATATCCGCCCGATCGTCGTCAACGTATGCAATTTTGCCAAGCCAGAGGCCGGCAAACCGGCGCTTCTGTCCTATGACGACGCGCGCACGCTGTTTCACGAATTCGGCCACGCCCTGCACCAGATGTTGTCCGACGTCACCTACGAATCCATCTCCGGCACCTCGGTGGCCCGCGATTTCGTCGAACTGCCCAGCCAGCTTTACGAACATTGGCTGGAAGTCCCGGAAGTCCTGGCCGAATTTGCCACCCATGCCGAAACCGGCAAACCGATGCCCAAGGCCCTGCTTGACCGGCTGCTGGCCGCCCAGACCTATGACAGCGGCTTTGACACCGTCGAATTCCTCGCCTCGGCGCTGGTCGATCTGGCTTTCCACGAAGAAGAAGCCCCCGCCGACCCGATGCGCAAACAGGCCGAGGTGCTCGAAGGCCTCGGCATGCCGCATGCCATCGGAATGCGGCATGCCACGCCGCATTTCGCTCATGTCTTCGCTGGCGACGGATATTCGTCGGGCTACTACAGTTACATGTGGTCCGAAGTGATGGATGCCGACGCCTTCGAGGCGTTCAAAGAGGCCGGTAGTGCCTTCGATGCCGATACCGCGACGAAACTGGAACGCTTCATCTTGTCGGCAGGCGGATCGGAAGAGGCCGAGGATCTCTATACCGCCTTCCGGGGAAAGATGCCGGGGCCAGAGGCGCTGTTGAAGGGCAGGGGGCTAAGCCAAGGCTAGACGGGCCATGAAAGATGGTCCGAACGCGCCATTGACGGCCCGGAAGTTCGTGCCATGAAGGACTACTTCATGGTATACATGATCGACTGACCGTCGCCGGTAAGCGTCACATTTTCTCCGTCAATTGCAACCTCGCGACAGGCATCGCCTTCGCGGTCTTTCGGTTCGCTTATCGTTCTGCACCATTGTCCGTCGCGGACTTCCCAAATCCCGACGACTTTGTGCTTGGCGATTTTTCCGCCCAGTACACCGTCTTGTCCAAGAACATAAACCGTCTTGCCCTTCGCGGATGTCAGCGTCTTGCCGCTAAGGACATCCTGAATTCCCTCTGCATGAAGAGGAGTGGCTATTGATATGAAGCCTAGGCCAGAAACCAAGGCAAAAACCGACATGGATCTGATCATTTTTTTAACTCTCGTGAAAGGTTCACTTGATTTCGCAGCCACAATCAAGGCTCCGAAAGATGAAATCTAACACAGGGCAATTTGTAATTATATACCAAAATTTGTCCACTCGGTAAAATAATATTGCAATCAGAAATTCAAATATGAAATAAAATTCTAATTCCATCCACCGGCCTTCAATCCACGGTCTTGCTGCGAAAAGCACGACAGCGCCGAAAACGAACGATCAACATCTCATCATTCGTCTCCAAATATCCCCGCCGGAGGCATCGCGGCGCGGCGAAGCCGCGGCGCAAACCAGGCTACGGTTGCGCCTTTGTCGGGTCGTCGGGATGTGGTGCATCGCCCAGCGGATCCTTGTGAATGATCACATCGGCCTGCGGATAAGCCTGCAGGATCGCGCGCCGGAGCGCCGCGCCGATGGCATGGGCGTCATGCAGGCTCTGCGCGCCGTCCAGCTCGATATGCAGGTTCACGAACACGCGCGATCCGGCGGTGCGGGTCTTCAGGTCGTGGAACCCGTGAACGCCCGGCCAGCCGCCCGCGATCCGCCCGATCCCTTCGATCATCGCCGGGTCCGCGCGGCGGTCCATCAGCGCGTCCCACGCGCCCTTGCCGATCCTGAACGCGCCAAAGGCCAGCAGCAGGGCCGCCCCCAGTGCCACGACGCTGTCGATCTGCCCGATGCCGAAATGCGCCGAGGCCCAGAGCGCAAGGATCGCCCCGACATTCGGCACCAGATCGCCCATGTAATGCAGCGAATCCGCCTTGACGACCCGGCTCCCGGTCTGCGCCGCGACGCGCCGCTGCCACAGGACCAGCGCCAGCGTCAGCGCGATGGAAAAGACCATGACGATAATGCCGCGGCCCTCTGCCATCAGCACGTTCGGCACCGGTTGCAGCAGCCGTCCCACCGCAGCCCAGCCGATCACCGCCGCCGACACCAGAATGAACAGGCTCTGTCCGAGCGCCGCGAGATCCTCGGCCGAGGTATGGCCGAAGGCATGGTCCTCGTCGGCCGGTTTCGCGGCATAGGCGATGGCGGCGAGCCCGGCCAGCGAAACCATCAGGTC
>NZ_JBARVQ010000599.1:0-5514 GCF_049646345.1 Albidovulum sp.
CAAGCTGGGAGGCGACGATGCCACGCACGGACCCACCTGCGAAGGGATCAAGCACTGTGCCGCCTTGAGGGCAGAACCAGCGATAAGCGATTTCACAAAGGACCGGATCGAAGATCGACGTGCCCGACGCGGTTGCCGCATCCGAGGCTTGGTAATGATCGGCGAGGAAGGCTTCGGTGGTCAGTTCATGGCCCAGTTCGGCCTCTTTGGCGCGTTTCTTGGCATAGAAGCTCGGATCGCCTGAGGTGTGGGACGGCATCAGCACGCCGCCATTGGTCCTGTCGCCGCCGACTACATGCTCGCCGCGCATCAGGTCTTGGCCGAAGGTGCGGGCCGGGGATTTAGCCATGCCCAGCCTCCTTTTTCTGGCGGCGGGCCGTTGCGGCCTTAGCGACCTGATCGGCCAGACCACCGCCGCCGAGGACAGCGCCGTCGTTGAACGCCTTGGCCGCACCGGGTTTGTAATCCTTGCGCGAACCGTTGCCGGGCATCGGGCTGCCGCCGGGGCAAGCGCGATCCCCTTCGCCGCGGCCGAGTTCTGAGCGAATACCCATATCCAACCAGGCGCGTTTGCGATCCTGCCACCAGCCCTTGCGGGCATCGAGGATCGAGAATGGCGGGATGCCGAAGCGGGCGGCCAGACTGCCCGTGGACGCCGCCGCCGGTGGGGCGTCGGTCGCGCCAGCATTGCCGCCGAAGCCTTCCCCGCCCAGCGCCTCACCCCCATTGAATTCAAACCCCGCCATCAATTCGTCAAGCTCAGCCTCGTCAAAGCCGATCATGTCCAGATCGAAGTTCTCGTCGCGCAGCGCCGCCAGTTCCGACGCCAGCATCGCGTTGTCCCACCCAGCGTTTTCGGCAATCCGGTTGTCGGCAAGGATCAGCGCCCGGCGCTGGGCCTCGGACAGATGGTCCAAAACGATCACCGGCACATCGGTCAGGCCGAGGGTTTGCGCCGCCATCAGCCGTCCGTGCCCTGCGATAATCACATCGTCCTCGCCGATCAGGATCGGGTTGGTGAAACCAAACCCGGCGATCGAGGCCGCGATCTGAGCCACCTGATCGGCGGAATGGGTGCGGGCGTTGCGAATGTAGGGCACCAGCCGGGAGGTTGGCATCATGTCGATCTGCAAGGGGCAATCTCCTGAAAGGAAAAGGCCCGGCGACGAACACCGGGCCAGTTGAGGCGGGACAGGGAGGCAGAAACGGCGGTCGAAAGGCAGGGTGCGTACCTGCGCACCCAAAGGTGCGAACCCAAGCCGCGAACCCAAGCCGCGAACCCAGAAAAAATGTTTGACGCTAGAGACTTACCGCGCCTCTGCCCCCCGCATACACATCAGGCCTGGGTGGAACCGGGGGCCCGGGGGCTGCGAGGGGCAAGGCGCGCCGGTCGGGGAACAGCGTCCAAAGCGGCTGGGGAGCCAAGCGATCTGTCGCCCATGTGGTCCCTCATCCTATCGCTTTTATGCCCCAAAACCCGGAGATGTGTCGCGCCCGAAGTTCAACGGGTTTTGCCCGTCGTCCTGCGTGTTGGCGGCGGGTTCACGCGGGATTGCGCCGGTTGTTGCAGTGGGCATTTTGGGCACCTTGAGCTTGCGCTTTGATTTCGCTGCGGAATTCAGCTTTTTGGAAATCGTCAAAAGGGCAGCCGCCCAGCGCCGCCAGGCGGTTGATCGCACGCATCCTGCGCGGATGCAGACCTGCCGCCAGCGTGCGCCCTCGGCACGGAGCCAGACGATCCGGGCATCCTCGGGTTCGACCAGCAACAACCAGTCGAGGCATTCCTCCATCCGGGTGATCGCGGCCGCACTTGGGATCACACGCATTGGGGCCTCGGGCGTGTAGCCATAGGCATGCTTGGCCTCCTGCACGATCGGTGGCCAACTTGAGCGATAGCCACGGGGCCGATCCTTCTCGGGCAGGCGGCGCAGCACATAGGCGGCCTCCTCAAAGCGATCTTCGATGTCGCGGGGTGTCATGATCATGGTGGTCCTCCGTCGGGGTTTAGTAGATCTGCTTGGCGCGTAACGCGGCCACCGTCACGAGCCCGGCCGCCAGCATGGCGTCGCGCATCACGTTCGACACAGCGCTGGTCGGGACGTAGCGATCGGAATTGATCCAGTCGGCTGTGAACGCGAGGATCTCTGCGCGTGTGGCCCTGGCCACAGGCTTCACTTCCCCAGCACTTTTTGCCTTTGCCACCTGCGCCAACCGTCGGGCATGACGCGCGGCGATCGCCGGGGTGAAATACTCCCATGTCCGGATTGGGTCGGTCCGCTTGCGCTTGGTCCGCTCGGCCAGGGTGGGCAGGATGTCCGCCGTCAGATCAAAACCCTTGGCCAGCCAATCCGTTATCACCGACCGGGTGGCGGTGATCGAAGTTCTCGATGCCGGGTTCAGACCCTCGCCACAGGCAGCGAGGCAAGCCGCTTGGGTCTCGTCGACCGGGGCAGCCTCACGCGCGGTAGTAGTTACAGGTTCTCTTACAAGGTTACTGTCCAGATTCTGGACATGGCTTTTGCCAAAATCTGGACATGGCTTTTGTGGTTTTCCATGTCCAATATCTGGACACGGCTCGCGCTCGAAATCATCCTCAAACCCGAGGATGTAGCGGGTCGATTTGCGGCGGTGCGTGCCTTCGGAATGGCGGCGATGCCTGCGGATCAGCCCCGCCGCTTCCAGCTTTTCGAGGTGGGTATTCAGTGACGAGCGGGAGATTTCCACATCGGCCGCCAACTGGTCCTGCGACGGAAAGCACCCGAAATCCGGGTTGTGCCGATCGCAAAGATGCCAGAGCACCAGCTTGGTCGCTGGCATCAGCCCGCGCTGCTGGATTGCCCAGTTGGTGGCCTTGTGGCTCATAGCGCGGCCGTCACGGTCAAGCGTTTGACGATCGCTTGCATCAGCGCGATGCGCCGGTCAGCCTCCGCCTGGCGCATTTTTCCGGCCCGCACACGGGACCAGTAGAATTGCCTGCGCAGGTCCAATTCGCGCTGGGCCTCTGAGATCAGGTCGGTGACCGGAAACGCACCGTTTGGGGTGATTTGTGCCATGATCGACCTCTCAGCGCCGACCGGCGACAGCCCGGTTTGCACCGGTCTTGCGGGCCTCTTGATCGCGCAGCCAGTCGCGCACCGCCTCCAACCGGTAAAGCACCTTGCGGCCCACCCGAACGCAGGGCGGGCCCATGCGGCGGGTCTCCCACCGCTGCAATGTGTCGACTGAGAGCGCCAGTTCACGGGCAAGCTCTGCCCGGTTGAGCCAGCCGGTCAGAAGGCCGGTATCGTCCGCGGCAGCGCCGTCCAAGCCAATGTTTTGCATGTCTTTCCTCCGCTTATGGCACCCGTGGATCGGGTCGCCAGGATCACTGAGGGAAGACAATCACGCGCGCGGGACCGGCAAAGAGGCAGAAAC
The DNA here is from genome assembly GCF_049646345.1 of Albidovulum sp. Taxonomy (GTDB): domain Bacteria; phylum Pseudomonadota; class Alphaproteobacteria; order Rhodobacterales; family Rhodobacteraceae; genus Albidovulum. The sequence goes on from NZ_JBARVQ010000599.1 coordinate 3,415, forward strand.
CGGCAGAAACAAACCGGCAATTATTCCGGTCCGATTATCCACACAAATTTACGATCGGTTCATTGATTCCGATTTGCCTCAAACCGGGAATCTGACAACTTGCGGTAGAGCAGTTAACAAACAGATTCGCAGAATGTTCTCCCCGCCGGAAGGTCGGGGTCGTCGTCGTGGTCCACGGCGTCGGCGGCATATCTGCGGCGGATTGAGGTGGTCCATGGCATTTCCGGCAAAGGTTTTTTATTCAGTTTTAGAGGTTTCTGCGCGGTGGGATTGCTCGGTGACGCAGGTCGTCAACTATGCGATCTCAGACGAGATCGATCTCGTCGCGGGTTTTGCGCGGGTCAGACTGGATGGCGAATGCGCCGCGGGCCTGTTGAGCGTGCCCGGTAGCGAGGTGCGGCCGTTGTTCCGCCCTTTCGGCAAGGGTGCCAAGAAGATCTACGTGACGCAGGCACGGCGCACAGGAGAGGAACACTGGCAGGAAATCACCGAGCCGCTGGGTGGCGTGCGGTTGGCCGCGGCCGACATCATGATCACCGCCCGCGAAATTGATCGGTTCGAGGAAGCCCACGGAATCGGCCGCACCCGCAACGTTGGCCCCGGCGCGCCAACCAAATATGACTGGGACGGGTTCTATGTCGCCCTGATGAAACGGGTCTACACCGGAGGCTTCCCTGTACGGCAGCGCGATCTGGTTATCGAGATGCAGGAATGGTTCATCGCCAATTCAGCCGAGGGCGAAGCGCCGGACGAAAGCACGATCCGCCGCCGGATTCAGTCGGTCTGGAGGGAGTTGAACCCCGCCTGATGCCGTCCGTCCGGCATAATTGCCGGTTTGTTTCTGCCGGTTTGCGCCTCTTCGCCGGACCCTCGCAAAGAGCAGGTTGCTCTTTGCCGCACCTCATCCCTGAGTCGGCACGAAAAGGGGAGCCTGCATGGGAACGCATCTGACGGAACGAGTTGTGAAAGCTGCCGAGATTGGCAGCCGGAAATATGTGGTGTTCGACGAGGATTGCCCGGGCTTTGGCCTGTGCGTCTTTGAATCCGGCCGCAAGGGGTTTGTGCTGATCTACCGCGCGGCCGGGCGGCAGCGTCGCTTCACGATCGGCACGTGGCCAAGCTGGTCAGTAACCGCGGCCCGGGACGAGGCCAAGCGCCTGAAACGCGATATCGATCGGGGCGAAGATCCGATGGATGTCCGGACAAGTGCCCGCCACGCGCCGACAATGGAAGAATTGGTCGAGCGGTACATTGATGAACATCTGCCAAAGCTGTCGGCCTCCAGCAGCAAGGATCAGGCCAGCATGCTCAAGACGTTGGTCTTGCCCGATTGGCGGACGCGCAAAGTACCGACATCACGCCGACCGATGTCGACAGGCTCCTGACGAAGATCGCGGCGGGGCGGCCACGAGTCTGGAAGAAACCCGTCAAGCCGACCAAGACGCCGCGGGCTTTCAAATCAAAGCGGACCAAACCAACGCCTCCTCCAAAGACTTTCAAGCCGACGCCCGTTCGGGCCAACCGTGTCGGCGAGGTGCTGCGCAAGATGTTCAGTCTTTCCGTCATGTGGAAAATGCGCGCCGACAATCCCGCCACCAGCTTCCGCAAGCGCCCCGAAACCGCCCGCGAACGGTTCCTGTCTTTTGAGGAAATCCAGCGCCTCGCCGACGCGCTCTGCGCTGATCCCGACCAACGCGCCGCCGGGATCATCCGGCTGTGTATGCTGACCGGCGCCCGCTGCGGCGAGGCCCGGACCGCGACCTTCGACCAATTCAACCTCGATCTGGCGATCTGGACCAAGCAGGCGGCCTATACCAAGCAGCGCCGTGTCCACCGCGTGCCAATCTCGCACGAGGCGGTCGCGCTGATCCGGTTGCGCCACGATTCCGTGCCGAAGGGCTGCCCCTTTCTCTTCCCCGGCGATGTTTCGGGCCAGCCGGTGGTCGATCTCAAGCGGTTCTGGGAACGCATGCGCGTTCAGGCCGATATAGCTGACGTCCGTATCCACGATCTGCGCCATACCTTCGCGTCACTGCTGGTGTCCGGCGGGGCATCGCTGGAAATGATCGGACGCCTATTGGGTCATACCCAGATTGGGAC
>NZ_JBARVQ010000600.1:0-3482 GCF_049646345.1 Albidovulum sp.
GCGCTGGAATGGGCGCATCGCCGCGTTGTCGGGCGGCCCGAGCAGCGCAAGATCCTGATGGTGATTTCCGACGGCGCGCCGGTCGATGATTCAACCTTGTCCGTCAATCCGGCGAATTATCTGGAAAAGCATCTGCGCGACGTGATCGCGATGGTCGAAAAGCGCAAGGCGGTGGAATTGATCGCCATCGGCATCGGCCATGACGTGACCCGCTACTACCAGCGCGCGGTGACGATCACCGATGTCGAACAACTTGCGGGTGCAATGACCGAACAGCTCGCGAGCCTCTTTGACAGCGATCCGCGGGCACGCGCGCGGGTGATGGGAATGCGCAAGGCAGGTTAACAAAGACGATTTTGTTAACGTTTTGTGTAGCATGCGACTATAGTCTGAGACCGAATCGTATCCAGTCTTAGCAATCGCCATGTCACACCCGATCTATATTATTCTACGATGGATTGAATCCTCCTGTTGTTATCTCGTGCAGTTCGCGACCGGGTTTCTGCTGCTCACGCTCAGTCTGCTGGGCACCAGCGCAGCCGTCGCCGCCTTGCACGCCGATACGATGTCACTGGGCGGCGCCCTTCATGTGATGGACTGGTTGGCGGCGGGTTTGGCCGGGGTCGTGTTTCTGGCTTATGGCCTGTTCGAACGCCTCCTGACCCGCCTGCGTCATGGTGGCGGGCGGCTTCTTCTTGATATCGTGATGGTCGCCGTGATGGTCCGGGGCGGGTTTTTCGTCTTTCATCTCATCCTCGGCGCGACCTCGCCCCTGCAAGGGCGGCTCGATCATCCGTTCTTTCTTGCGGCGGCCTCAGCCTGGCTTCTGATGTTCTTGGCGGTCTTTCTGTTTCCCGGTCTCGTCCATCGCCGGTTAGAGCAGCTACCGCCCCTGCGCGAAGCATGGGATGGTTATGTACGGACGCTGGATTTCAGCTATTCCCGCATTGCCGTTGTCGGCTCCCTTCTTGTCGGACCGGCCGCACTGGTCCTGCCCTCGCTTCAGTTCCTGCCCTGATCTGCTCCTGCCCGGCCTGTCCCGGCTTGCCCGTCGGGACATAGGGCTGCTAGGAAGGAGCGTTCCGTGCCCGAGGGGGCACTGCCGCTATCCGAGGGGCGCATGTTCCAAAGCTTCAAGACCACCGCGCGCCCCGAACAGGGCCCATCCCGGCTGGCCGCACTCCGGTGCGAAATCGCCAAGGCGGGGCTCGACGGGTTCATCGTGCCACGCGCCGATGCCCATCAGGGTGAATACGTGGCCGCGGCGGATGAGCGGCTGGCCTGGCTGACCGGTTTTACAGGGTCTGCCGGGTTCTGCATCGTCCTGTCCAAAGTCGCGGGTGTTTTCATCGATGGCCGTTACCGGACACAGGTCAAGGCGCAGGTGGATCTTGCGAGTTTCACACCTGTGCCCTGGCCCGATGTGAAGCCCGGGGACTGGCTGAAGGAACAGGTAAAGCAAACCACGCGGATCGGTTTCGATCCATGGCTTCACACGAAAAAGGAAATCGACGATCTGGAGGCCGCTCTGGCGGGCAGCGGTGTCGCGCTTTGCTCCGAACGAAACCTTGTCGATGCGGTCTGGGCCGATCAACCTGAACCGCCGAAGGGGCCGGTTGCCATTCAGCCACTGGAGTTCGCCGGGGAAAGCGCCGAGGCCAAACGTATCCGTATCGGCGCGGAACTTGCGGCCGCGGGCCAGGATGCCGTCGCCCTGACGCTGCCCGACTCGATCTCATGGCTTCTGAACATCCGTGGCTCGGATGTTGAGCGCAATCCGGTGGTGCAGGCCTTCGCGATCCTGCACGCAACCGGGCGATTGACGCTCTTCATCGCGCCCGAGAAACTGTCGGATGGGGTCCGGGCGCATCTCGGCCCCGATGTGACCCTGCGCCCGCCATCAGCCTTCGCGGCGGCCCTGCGCACACTCAACGGTCCGGTCCGCGTCGACCGTGCCAGTGCCCCGCTTCAGGTCGCGCGGGAACTGGAGGATGCAAATATCGCCATTGCCTGGGGCACCGATCCCTGCCTCTTGCCAAAGGCACGCAAGAACGCCGCCGAAATTGCCGGAATGGAAGAGGCACATCTGACCGATGGCGCGGCGATGGTCGAATTCCTTGCCTGGCTTGACGCGGAAATGCCGGGCGGCGGGCTGACCGAGATCGATGCGGTCCGGGCACTGGAAGGGTTCCGGCGAGCGACGAACCAGCTCAAGGAAATCAGCTTCGAGACGATCTGCGGCACAGGTCCGAACGGCGCGATCATGCATTACCGCGTCACGGAAGAGACCAACCGACCGCTTCGGCCGGGCGAGATCGTGGTCATCGATTCCGGCGGCCAGTATCTGAACGGCACGACCGACATCACCCGCACGGTCGCAGTGGGTCCGGTCGATCCCGAGGCAAAAACCGCCTTCACCCGCGTATTGCAGGGCATGATCGCGATATCGCGCCTGCGCTGGCCAAAGGGTATCGCGGGCCAGCATCTTGACGCCATCGCACGCTACAATCTCTGGCTGGCCGGGCAGGATTTCGATCACGGCACCGGCCACGGGGTCGGCTGCTACCTGTCGGTCCATGAGGGACCGCAGCGGCTGTCACGGGCGGGCGATGTAGTTCTGGAACCCGGCATGATCCTGTCAAATGAGCCGGGCTACTACCGCGAAGAGGCGTTCGGTATCAGGATTGAGAATCTGATACTGGTGGAAGAAGCGCCTGCCCTGCCCGGCGGCGACGATCACCGCAGGATGCTGCGTTTTCGGACGCTGACCTTCGCACCCATCGACCGGCGGCTGATCGACGCAGGGGGCTTGACCACAGGGGAGCGGGCATGGCTCAATGCCTATCACGGCGAGGTGGCGGAGCGGATCGGCCCGCGCATCTCAGCGCCGGCGCGCGACTGGCTCGCCGAGGTGACGAAACCGGTCTGACACATTCCTGAAAGACTGTTCGGCGAATGCGCCCGCAAGGGGCAACAAGAAAGGTGCGAGATGGCAGAGCATATCCGGATCAGGGAAGCGGGTGGCACCTGGGTGGTGCGCGCGGGTGGCGCGGTGATCGGCGAATCGAAGCGGGCGCTCGAACTCTGCGAAGGCAGCCTTGCGCCGGTGATCTATTTTCCCCGCGATGACATTGCGATGGCTTTCCTTGATCCAGGCACCAAGCAGACGGTCTGCCCGTATAAGGGTGCTGCGAGTTACTTCACCATCGTCGCGAAAAGCGGTCCTATCGCAGATGCAGCATGGAGTTATGAGAACCCGAAAGAGGGGATGGAAGCAATATCAGGCTACATTGCCTTCTATCCAGAGAAGGTCACGGTGGAACGTCTCTGACCACAATTTTTCTTCGAAAAATTGGCGAATTTTCGGAGAAAATTCGTGTTCAGCTGTGTTCCTCTGCGGCTATGTCGGCCAGTGCCTTTGCATAAGCGCGCAAAGCATCGGTCTGGAACACAGCGCCCAGAAGCTCCGGTTCATCCTGACC
>NZ_JBARVQ010000601.1:0-2341 GCF_049646345.1 Albidovulum sp.
CCCCGGACCCCTCCGAGGTATTTTGGCCAAGATGAAGATCAGGCGGCGGGAGGGTCCGGGTCTGGCGGCAGGAGCGCTATGAGGCGGGTGCCGGACGCAAGATCGGGATCCGCATCACCGCGTGTCAGGCGGAAATTGCCGGCGGCGTCGAGATGGCCGACCAGACGGGCATCGGGACGTTTGTCACACCACTGGCTTTGCGTGAATTCCGGGCTGAGTTTGGTCATGCTGAAGGTCCAGCCTTTGGCCAGATAGTTTTCGAACCCGTCGAAGCCCCGACCTTCGCCGAAGGGGCGGCCACCAAGCTGGGTCGGCAGCGCATGGCGCGATTTGCCGGCCTTGGCGCGGGCGATCTGCCAGCAATTGTCGCGGCCGAATTCGGGGCCGAAATCGGTGGCGACGAGCGTATTGTAGGCGTCGTTGTCGGTGGCCGCGACCAGGGTGCGGTAGCTCAGAAGTTCGACCTGATGTTCGGCGGCTTCCGACAGGATATCGCCGTAGAAGGTCTTGATCCCGGCGCTGCGGGCGCGGATCAGGTGGGCATGGTTCGGATCGGCGATGAGAACCGGCGCCCCGGCCTTTTTCAGGCACTCCGCCAGCCCGGTGGTGAAGCGCGATCCGCCGATGAAAAGGACACCCGGCCGATCGGCCCCGGCCAGCCCCAGATGCCGCGCAAGGGGTGCCAGCCCGAAGCCGTGCAGCACGACGGTCGCGATGACCAGAAGGAAGGCCAAGGGCCCGATCAGGGCGCCGTCGGCGATGCCCGCCGAGGCGAGCCGCTCGCCAAAAAGTCCGGCCACGGCGACCAGTACCACGCCGCGCGGACCGGTTGCCGCGATCAGCACCCTTTCATTCCAGGGCAGGTCCGTGCCGATGAGCGAAACGAGGACCGTCAGCGGCCGCGCAATCAGCACCACCGCTGCAATGAACAGCCCCGCCCGCCAGTTGAGCGCACCGAGGGTCGAGAAATCAAGCGAGGCGGCGAGCAGGATGAAAACGCCCGAGACCAGGAGGATCGTCGCATGTTCCTTGAACCGCCTGAGTTCCTCGTAACTCGGCAGATCGGCATTGGCGATGACGATCCCCATGATGGTGACGGCCAGCAGCCCTGCCTCATGCAGAACCGCGTCCGATAGCGCGAAAGCCAGCAGCAGGACGACAAAGAGGACCGGCACTTTCATGTATTCCGGCACCCTGCCCCGCCAGAACGCCCATGAAATGCCGTATCCCGCGGCAAGGCCGATGGCAGTGGCAAACCCGATGCCAAGCGCAAGATGGCCAGCGGCCTCGGCTGCTGTGGCCCCGGTATGAAGGACCAGCACAATCTGGAAGGCGAGCACAGCCGCCATTGCCCCGATCGGGTCGTTGACGATCGCCTCCCATTGCAGCAGTTGCGCCGGGCGACGGGCCAGCCGCGCTTGCCGCAAGAGCGGCGCGATGACGGTGGGGCCGGTGACGACCATGATACCGCCGAAGACGGCCGAGGCTTCCCAGCCGAGCCCCGCGCCATAACGCAAGGCAAGGGTGGAAAGCAGCCAGCCGAGGGGCGCGCCGATCAGGACAAGCCGCAGGACACCGCGCCTGGCATCACCAAGCTTGTGCAGGTCAAGCGTCAGCCCACCCTCGAACAGGATCACCGCCACGGCGAGCGAGATCATCGGCCGCGTGATCTCGCCTATATACCGCAGGGGGTCGAGCAGGCCGAAGGCCGGGCCGACAAGGATGCCGGCGATCAGCATCAGAACGATGGCGGGCAGATGCAGCCGCCAGGCGATCCACTGGCTGCCCACGCCAAGGGACCCGACCAGCGCAAAGGCCATGACCGGGCTCAGGCCCTCGGCTGCCTGTTCGATGGCCATGGCTCAGACCGATCCTTCGTTTCGGATATCGTTTTTGTCCGCCGGATGTTCGCCGCGTTTTGTGACCACTGTACTGATTGCTTCAGGCATATCAGTCCTCTCCCTGACGATCCTGCCGCGAGTTTGATCCGGCCCCGGTGCGGAAGGCAAGGCCCAGGCGATTTGAGCGGGTGCGGCCCCTTGTGCTAATCTTGCGGTATTCAATTCAGACGCAAGATTAGAGACAGGAGCATTTACATGAATGACGTTGTTACCATGCACCAGACCATCGCCTTTGTCGGGGTTATCGGCATCGCGGCGATCGCTTTATTTCTCGTGGGCTATGTGATGATCCGCCACAATGTGGGACTGGCCGAAAACAATATATCCGCATTCTGACCGTCTGCCTCGTCATTCCGACGGTCGTCATGATCTCGTTCATCCCCGATGCCAGCATCGCTGACCGCTCGTCCGTCTATGGCCTGATCGGCACGATTGCGGGG
>NZ_JBARVQ010000602.1:0-6185 GCF_049646345.1 Albidovulum sp.
TGATCCGGGACCTCTTGGCGGGCCTGTTAAGAGGTCCCGGATCAAGTCCGGGACTGTGTAGGTATCCCGCATCGACGCGGTCGAACAACGGCATTCGCTGGTACCCGCGGCCGGATTCGAACCGGCACGGCCTTTCGGCCTAGAGATTTTAAGTCTCCTGTGTCTACCATTCCACCACGCGGGCCAGCGCGGGCGACCATAAAAGAAAATGCGGCCCGGGCAAGGGTCAGAGGCCGGTTTCCTTCACCGCCTCCATCGCCACGAAGGTCGAGGTAGAGGCGACATGCGGCAGGCTGGAAATGCGTTCCCCCAACACCCGGCGGAAATCATTGATATCGCTGGTGCGGACCTTCATCAGATAGTCGAAGCTTGCCGCCATCATGTGGCATTCCTCGATCTCGGGCACGCCACGTACGGCCTTGTTGAAGGCCTGCAACGCCGCCTCGCGCGTATCCGAGAGCCGAACCTCGACAAAGGCGACATGGGCGAGCCCCATACGGATCGGGCTGAGGACGGCGCGGTAGCCTGAAATGACACCGACCTCTTCCAGCCTTCTCACCCGCGCCTGTGTCGGGGTCTTGGTCAGGCCGATCCGGCGGGCCAGTTCGGTGACCGGCATGCGTCCGTCTTCCGACAGGGCGCGCAGAATCGCTGTATCATAGCGGTCAAGCTGCGGAAGTTCTTTTGGCATGCATTTAGCCTTCAATTTAGCCTGAACGCCTTTGTAGTCGGATTATTAAGTCATATCGACTTTCAATCAAGCGATATACAGGGGCATTCACGCGGAGGACCCCATGACCGATCTTTGGACTGCCATCGACACCGGCGCGCTTCAACCCGAAGTCCCGCTTCTGGAACGGCTCATCGCCAATGCAGCACTTGATGCGTCCGACCGGGTCCGGATCTCGGGCGAAGGTGCGTCTCTAGTCCACCAGATCCGCGCCGATGTGCGGCCCGGCCTGATGGAGGTCTTCCTTGCCGAATACGGCCTTTCGACCGAGGAAGGCATTTCGCTGATGTGTCTTGCCGAGGCTCTGTTGCGGGTGCCCGATGCCGATACGATGGACGCGCTGATTGAGGACAAGATCGCGCCGTCGGACTGGGGCAAGCATCTGGGTCATTCCGCGTCGTCTCTGGTCAACGCCTCCACCTGGGCTTTGATGCTGACCGGCAAGGTTCTGGAAGAGGAAAAAGAGCCCGGCATCGTCGGCCATCTGCGCGGCGCGATGAAGCGGCTGGGCGAACCGGTCATCCGCCGCGCTGTGCGTCAGGCGATGAAGGAAATGGGTCGCCAGTTCGTGCTGGGCGAGACCATCAACGCGGCGATGGAACGCGCGGCAAAGATGGAGGCGCAGGGTTACAGCTATTCCTACGACATGCTGGGCGAGGCCGCTAAGACCGCCGAGGATGCCGAGCGTTACGCGCAGTCTTATTCAAAAGCCATCGCCGCCATCGCCTCGGCCGCGATCAGCGACGACATCCGCGACAATCCGGGCATCTCGGTCAAGCTTTCGGCACTTCACCCCCGCTATGAGGTGGCGCAGGAAGACCGCGTGATGGCCGAACTCGTCCCCGTAGTCCGCAAGCTCGCATTGCAGGCGGCGCAAGCCCGGATGGGCTTCAACATCGACGCTGAGGAGGCCGACCGCCTGACCCTGTCGCTGAAGGTGATAGAGGCCGTGCTGTCGGATGAGGACCTTGCCGGATGGGATGGTTTCGGCGTCGTCGTGCAGGCTTACGGACGGCGCGCGGGGGCGGTGCTCGACTGGCTCTATGCGCTTGGCCAAAGGCTTGACCGCAGGATCATGGTCCGCCTCGTCAAGGGGGCTTACTGGGACGCCGAGGTGAAGCGCGCGCAAGTCATGGGGCTGGAGGATTTCCCGGTCTTCACCCGCAAGGAAGCGACCGATGTCAGCTACATCGCCAATGCGAAGAAGCTGCTGTCCATGACCGACTGTATCTATCCGCAATTTGCCACCCATAACGCCCATACCGTCGCCGCGATCCTCGATATGGGCGCGGGCAAACCCTATGAGTTCCAGCGCCTGCACGGTATGGGTGAACGGCTGCATGACATCGTTCTGAAGCGCGAAAAGACCCGCTGCCGCATCTATGCGCCGGTCGGCGCGCATCGCGACCTTCTGGCCTATCTGGTCCGCCGCCTTCTGGAAAACGGTGCCAACTCCTCCTTTGTGAACCAGATCGTGGATGAGGACGTGTCGCCCGACGAGGTCGCCGCCTGCCCGTTCGACGCGGTGGAGGCGATGCTGCCGGGCCTGTCCAACAAGGCGATCCGCAAAGGGCCGGACCTCTTCGCGCCCGAACGCCGCAATTCGACTGGCTTCGACCTGACCGATGCGCCGACGCTCGCGCTGATCGACACCGCGCGCGACGAATATGCCAAGACCGAATTTGCCGCCCAGCCGATGCTGGCCTGCAAGGTCGAAGGGTTGAAGCCGCGCCGCGTCGTCAACCCCGCAACCGGTCAGTTGGTCGGCCGCGTCACCGATGCCTCTTCCGCCGATGTCGATCACGCGCTGGCCGCCGCGAAGCCGTGGAAGGCCAGCGCCGCCGAGCGCGCTGCAATCCTGAACCGTGCCGCCGACCTCTATGAGGAGAACTTCGGCCCGATCTTCGCGCTTCTGGCGCGCGAGGCGGGCAAGTCGCTGATGGATGCCGTGGCGGAGTTGCGCGAGGCGGTGGATTTCCTGCGCTACTACGCCGCACGCGGGCTGGAGCTGAAACAGCCGCCCCTCGGCATCTTTACCTGCATCAGCCCCTGGAACTTCCCGCTGGCGATCTTCACCGGCCAGTTGTCAGCCGCCCTTGCCGCCGGGAACGCGGTTCTGGCGAAGCCTGCCGAGCAGACACCGCTGATCGCCGCCCATGCGGTCGCCCTGCTGCACAAGGCAGGCGTCCCGGCCTCTGCCCTGCAACTTCTGCCCGGTGACGGTGCGACGGTGGGCGCGAAACTGACCTCGGACGCCCGCGTCAACGGCATCTGCTTCACCGGCTCGACCGACACCGCGATGCTGATCCGAAAGGCGATGGCCAAGCACCTCGCCCCCGGCGCACCCTTGATCGCCGAAACCGGCGGGCTGAACGCGATGATCGTGGACAGTACCGCACTACCGGAACAGGCGGTGCGCGACATCGTTGCGTCCTCCTTCCAGTCAGCCGGTCAGCGCTGTTCGGCGCTGCGCTGCCTCTATGTGCAGGAAGACATCGCCGCCCATTTCACCGACATGCTTTTCGGCGCGATGGAGGAACTGACGGTCGGCAATCCCTGGCACCTTGCGACCGATGTCGGCCCGGTGATCGACGAAGAAGCCGAACAGGGCATCCGTGCCCATATCGAAAAGGCCCGCAAGGAGGGCCGCCTGCTGCGGCAGCTTTCCACGCCAAGGGGCGGCCATTTCATCGCCCCCACGGTGATCCGCGTCAAAGGCATCGCCGACATGAAGCGTGAAATCTTCGGGCCGGTCCTCCATATGGCGACCTTCGACGCCGACGACCTGCCGAAGATCATCGACGATATCAGCGCCACCGGCTACGGCCTGACCTTCGGGCTTCATACCCGCATCGACAACCGGGTGCAGGAACTGACCGAGGCGCTGCATGTCGGCAATATGTATGTGAACCGCAACCAGATCGGCGCGGTCGTGGGCTCGCAACCCTTCGGCGGCGAGGGGCTGTCGGGCACCGGACCGAAGGCAGGTGGGCCGGAATATCTGCACCGCTTCACCCAGCCTGCCAAGCCGGGCAAGGTCGGCAAGGACGACGCCAAGGCCGACCCGGCCAAGGTGCAGGCCGCGCTGAACGCGGCCCCGCTTCCGGCGGTGCTGCGCCGCATCGACCTGCCCGGACCAACGGGCGAATCGAACCGGCTGTCTCTGCTAACCCGCGCGCCATTCCTCTGCCTCGGCCCCGGACGCGAGGCGACCGAGGCGCAGGCCGAGGCGGTCCACGCGCTTGGCGGTCAGGCCATCGCCGTCGCGGGCACGCTCGATCCGAAGACTCTCGCCACGCTCAAGGGCTTTGCCGGGGTGCTCTGGTGGGGCGATGAGGCCAGTGCCCGCGCCTATGGCGAGGTGCTGGCGGATCGCGACGGCCCGATCCTGCCCCTGATCACCGCGATGCCGGATCTGGGTCATGTGGCGCTGGAACGCCATGTCTGCGTCGACACCACGGCGTCAGGTGGCAACGCCCAGCTTTTGGCCGAGGCCGGGAACGCGTAATCGGATTTTCCGAAGAGCCCTTTTCGGGCATTGGTGGCTGAATGCCTTTCGCCCGGAACCAAGCCGAATGCGCCGGACGAGCGCATGCCCGTCCCGGCGGGCTGGCCCCCGCCCGGCTTATGTTGCGTATGCGGCAATGGCACCAACGTCCGCGACTTGATCCGGAACCGCCGGCAGGACCACCGGAAGCCTGCGGCAACAAACCTACGCCCTCCGCGCGTTATCGGCGAGCCTGGCGTCATCCCGCCAGCGGATTCCGATCCGGATCATTCCCAAACTCCGGTAACGCTTGACGCCCCCGCGCGGATCGGAAAACGTGGCGCCATGTTTCCGATCCGTGACCATAACCCTTCGAACCGGACGCCCTTTGTCGTCTATGCGCTGATCGCGGCGAACCTGGCCGTGTTTCTGATGCAACTGCCCTATATGGAAAGCGAACGCGCCATCGCGGGCTTCTGGCGCGACTGGGCAATGATCCCGGCTGCGGTTACGCAGGGCGGCGAGGTGCAGGGCATCTTCACCTCGATGTTCCTGCATGCGGGCTGGATGCATCTTGCGGGGAACATGCTGTTCCTCTGGATCTTCGGCGACAACCTCGAAGACCAACTCGGGCATCTGGGTTTCCTGACCTTCTACATTGCGTCGGGCGTTGCTGCGGCCCTTGCTCATATCGCCGCCGATCCCGGCTCGGTCATTCCCACGGTCGGGGCGTCCGGTGCCATCGGCGGGGTGATGGGCGGTTACCTGCTCCTCTTCCCCAGGGCCCGGGTCGATATCCTTGTCATCTTCATCGTCTTTTTCCGTGTCTTCACCATTCCCGCTTTCGTCATGCTCGGCCTCTGGTTCGCGATGCAGATCTTCTCGGGCGTCTCGACCCCCAACAGCGGTGGCGGGGTCGCCTATTGGGCCCATGCCGGCGGCTTTGTTGCAGGGATCGTCTTTGCCCTTCCCACATGGCTGAAACGCGGTGCGAAGCGCTATTGGAGGCAAACCGAAGGCCACCCGCCGCATCCTGAAATCGACTATTCGCCGTCAAGCATCCCGATCATCCGGAGGCACCGCAAATGACCCTGCCCGAGATCCGGACACCGCATCGCGCCACCTGCCATTGCGGGGCGGTCGAGCTTGCGGTGACGCTGTCCGAAGGTCTGGCCAGCGCCCGGCGCTGCGACTGTTCCTTTTGTGCAAGACGGGGCGCGATTGCGATCAGCGCGCCACTTGACGGGGTAACCGTGGTGAAAGGGGCGGGGAACCTGACGCTCTACACCTGGAATACCGGCACGGCGAAGCACTATTTCTGCAAGACCTGCGGCATCTACACTCACCATCAGCGCCGCTCGAACCCGAATGAATATGGCGTCAACGTCGCCTGCCTGGAAGGCGTCAACCCGCGCGAACTGGGCCCGGTCGAATGGACTGACGGTATCAACCACCCCTCCGACCGGACTGACCTTTCATAAAAAGTCGGCGTGAATGACGGCAGACCTGGTCATTCGGCATCTGGTGAACACGGCCTGTGATGGGGGCATTCCGCCTTGGTCGCGTCCGGCTACAGCGTTTCGCAGGGAATGGCCCGCGGCATCGGTGACCGCGGTCCCGGCGATCAGGGTTGCAGGACCTGTTTCCGCTGTGGCACCCGGCATGCGCAGGGTTGATTGCAACACATTGAGTTTCATGTCAGGGGAACTCCGGTGTCTGTTCCGTTGGTTTCTGTTCCACCCGGGATACGCCGCCCTGATGCGCGGATTACATTTCCGCAACCTCGTCCGGGCGCGCTTGAGACCAGCCCGCGCACCCCGCCGGAAATCAGCACGTTGATCTCGTAAAGCACGCGCGGCACGGCAAGCCCGCCGGGGCTGGCAAGGTAATGCGGTGTCCAGACCGGATCGAATTTCTGCTTGAAGGCGCGCAGCCCCTCGAAATGGTAGAAATGCTCACCATGTTCAT
>NZ_JBARVQ010000603.1:0-5934 GCF_049646345.1 Albidovulum sp.
GGCGAGCACAGTGTCGATCTCACCGGCGGCGACGGCCTTTTTCAGCGCGTCGAAGGTCAGGTTGGCGGGCATTCGGGTTCTCTCCCTCTCGAACTTCAGCGGACGCGGCGGGGACCGCCGCGCCCATATTCATAGTGCCATTGGATCAGGTATAGCGGTAGGGCCGCCCGGCCTTGTCCATTGCCTCGTTATAGGCCTTGAAGATGCCGACGATCTTGGCCTTGGTCTCGCTTTCCGCCGCGATCTCTTCCCAGAAGGTGCGGGCGGCGGCTTCGACCTGCGCCCATTCTTCGTCTGGGATGGAGGTCAGCTGCATCTTGGTGCCCTCGACACGCAGTCGCGCCTCGCCCGCCCAGTACCAGTGCTGGCGGTAGTAGTGCGAGCTGTCGAAGCAGACGCGGACGAGTTCCTGCAGATGCGCAGGCAGTTCGTTCCAGCGGTCCATGTTCGAGAAGAAGTGACCGACCCAGGCACCCGAGATGTTGTTGGTCAGGAAGTAGTTGGTCACATCGGCCCAGCCGACCGTGTAGTCCTCGGTGATGCCCGACCATGCGACGCCGTCAAGCTCGCCGGTCTGCACCGCAACCTCGATATCCTCCCACGGCAGCGTGACCGGGACGACGCCAAACTGCGACAGGAATCGCCCGGCGGTCGGGAAGGTGAAGACCCGCTTGCCCTGAAGGTCGGCCAGTGAATTGATCGGATCCTTGGTAGCGAAATGGCACGGATCCCAGGCCCCGGCCGAGATATGCTTGATGCCAACCTTTTCGTATTCAGCGCCCCAGATTTCATTCAGGCCCCAGTTGTGGAAAAGGGCGGGCACGTCGAGCGAATAGCGCGAACCGAACGGGAAATAGCCGCCAAAGACAGTGACTTCGGTCGGTGAGGCCATACTGTCGTCATCGGACTGCACCGCGTCGATCGTGCCGCGCTGCATCGCCTGAAAGAGCTCACCCGTCGGCACAAGCTGATCGGCGAAGTAAAGCTCGATCTCCATCTGGCCTTCGGCGATCTTGTTGAAGCTGTCGATGGCGGGCTTGATCACATGTTCGCCCAGTGCAGCGCCGGCATAGGTCTGAAGCCGCCATTTGATAACGGATTGGCCATGAACGGCGGGTGCGGCAAGGCCAGCGGCCCCCGCTGCGGCCCCTGCCGTCAGGAACTTGCGTCTCGTGGTCATCGGTCTTTCCTCCTTGTTTCGGTTCGGGTTCAGGGACGGTTGGCCCGCCTTATTGTTTGTAAACTGTGTCAGGCAGCCACATGGCGATCTGGGGGAACATGATGACGAGGGCGAGCGCCACGATCATCACGCCGACAAAGGGAATGATGGAGCGATAGATGTCGCCGAGCGATATCTCGGGCGGCGCCATCGCGCGCATCAGGAAGAGGTTATAGCCGAAGGGCGGCGTCATATAGGCGATCTGCGTGGTGATCGTATAAAGGACGCCATACCAGATGAGGTCAAACTCCAGCGCGGCCACCAGCGGCACGTAAAGGGGCGCCACGATGACGAGCATCGCGGTGTCGTCCAGGAAGGTGCCCATCAAGAGGAATGTGAGCTGCATGATGATCAGCACATGCCAGCGGTTCAGCCCCAGATCCTCAAGGAACAGCCCCTTGAGCGCATCGACCGCGCGCAGTCCGTCAAAGACCGCGCCGAAGGCAAGGGCGGCAAGGATGATCCACATGAACATGCAGGAAATCGCCAGCGTCTGCCGCGCCGAGGTCTCAAACACGGTCCATGACATCCGGCCCTTGACGATGGCGGCAAGGGTGGCGGCGAGCGCCCCGATGACCGAGCTTTCGACAAGGCGCACATAGCCGGTGACGAAGGGCACCATCATCACCAGAAAGATGCCGAGCGGCAGCAGACCAGCGGAGAGCAGCCGCAGCTTTTCCGCCCGCGTGACCTCTGCCCGCTCTTCTTCGGGCAGGACGGGACCGAGCGACGGGTTCAGCTTGCAGCGGAACCAGATGTAGAGGATGAACAATGCCGCCATCATCAGGCCGGGGAACACACCGGCCAGCCAAAGTTTGCCCACCGGCTGCCGCGCGATCATCGCGTAAAGGACAAGGACAACCGAGGGCGGCACGAGGATGCCGAGCGACGACCCCGCCTGAATGACGCCTGTCACCATCAGCTTGTCATAGTTGCGCTTCAGAAGCTCCGGCAGGGCGATGGTGGCCCCGATGGCCATGCCTGCGACCGAAAGCCCGTTCATTGCCGAAATCAGCACCATCAGCAGGATCGTCCCGATGGCAAGCCCGCCGGGCACCGGCCCGAACCAGACATGGAACATGCGGTAAAGATCATCGGCCAGACGGCTTTCCGACAGAATATAGCCCATGAAGATGAACATCGGCAGGGTCAGAAGCGGGAACCAGCCCATCAGCTTGATCGACTGCGCAAAGGCCAGGTCATAGCCGCCCCTGTCACCCCAAAGCAGGATCGCAGCGACCATGGCGACGCAGCCGATGATGCCAAACATGCGCTGTCCGGTCAGCAGCAGCGCCAGCATCGCGCCGAACATTGAAAGGGCGATTACGTCCGTGGACATCAGAGTTCCTCCCCCCTCAGCTTCGCGATATCCCTGAAGAGGATTGCGATGAATTGCAGGATCATCAGGGTGATCCCGATGCACATGACCACCTTGATCGGCCACATATAGGGCCGCCACAGCCCCCGCCTCTGTTCGCCGTATTCGATGGCATAGGCGGTGCTCTCGATGCCGCCATAAAGCAGCACGCAAAGGTAAAAGAGCAGCGCGAAGATGGTGACCACGTCCACCAGCGCCTTGGTTCGATCGCTCCAGCGGCTGTAAAGCAGGTCCATGCGCACGGCGCTGTCCATCTGGATCGCATAAGCGCCGCCCAGCATGAAATAGCCCACCATCAGGAACTGACCCATCTCATCCGTCCAGATCGTCGGGGTCAGGGCCGTGCGGGCAAAGGACGACCAGAGCATCACCGCCATCAGCGCGAACAGCAGATACATGGCAAAGCGGCCCACCCTGTAATTCAGGATGTCGACATAGCGTACGAAGGTTCGGGTCCAGTTCGGCATGTCAGGCGCTTGCCTTTCTCTTTGATGTCCCGATCCGGGCCAAAGCGGCTGTCAGCACCGGGGCAAGCCCGTCAGACAGGCTCGCGACGGCCAGATCGTCGGCCAGAAGGTCGTTGCGGATCTCAAGCATCACATGGTGCAGCCCGTAGGGCGTCGCCTGAAGGCGCAACGTATGGGTCACGCCATCGGCCGCCGAATAGGGCTCGTTCAGGCGGCAGGTCAGGCCGGTCAGCGCCTCGGCTTCGGCCAGAACCGCCTTGGCGAAAGTCGGGTCGGCATCGTGGATGATGCCCAATTCCACCTCGCGCCGCTGCCCGTGATAGACCGGGGTAAAGCTGTGGACCGTGACGATCACCGGCGGGCGGTCCATGGACAGAAGCCGGGCGATCTCGGCATGCAGCGCCGCGTGGAACGGCAGATAGACCTGCTCGGTCCGCTTCTGACGCTCCTGCTGCGTCAGGGCGGCATTGCCGGGAACCTCGAAGACCTCGCTTCTCGCGGCCATCGCGCCGGATGCATGTGGTGGGCGGTTCAGATCATAGATCAGGCGCGAAATGCCCGCCGCGACCAGCGGCGCGTCAAGGGCCTGAGACAGTCCGCGCGCGAGGCCGAGTGCGCCCGGGTCCCAGGCAATATGCGCTGCACGCGTTTCTGCCTCGAGGCCGAGCGTGCCGAATTCGGCCGGAAAATGGTTCGAGGCATGTTCACAGACGATCAGGAACGGCCCGCTACCGTCGCGGTTCTCGGTCGTCACGACCGGAAGGGTGGTGTCAAATGCCCCCGCCATGCTGTCCGGAATCCTCCCCGATTCACTTGATCAAAAGTCCCCTGCCGGGCATATTTCTGTCAAGATGTTTTCTTGACGAAAATTTCTGTTACAATCTTTACATCTCTGGCCGGACGCGTCTGGCAGAAAGGGAGACAGCCTTATGTCCGGCGCTACGCGGACCATCGAACAGCAGATCAGGGCGCATTTCGACGCGCTGACACGGGCTGAACGGCAGCTCGCCTCGCATATCACCCGGCACTATCCAGTGGCGGTTCTGGGCTCGATCACAGCACTCGCCAAGGCGGCGGAAGTGTCGACACCGACGGTCGTGCGGCTGGTGCAGAAGCTGGGCTACAAGGGCTATCCGGATTTTCAGATCGTGGTCCGGGCCGAGGTCGAGGAACGGCTGATATCACCCATCGCCAAGCATGACCGCTGGGCGGGCGGCGTGCCCGACACGCATATTCTCAACCGGTTTGCGGATGCGGTGGTGGGGAATTTGCAGGCCACGCTGGGTCAGATCGATCATGCAGAGTTTGACGCGGTTGCCGGGCTGATGGCCGACAAGGAACGAAAGATTTTTGCCATGGGCGGGCGCATCACCCATGCCATGGCCGATTATTTCGTCACCCATATGAAGGTCATCCGCCCGAATGTGACCCTGATTTCCGACATGTCGAATGCCTGGCCCCCGGCCCTGATCGATATGGATAAGGGCGATGTCGTGCTGGCCTTCGACATCAGGCGCTATGAGAACAACGTGCTGTCCCTCGTCGAAATGGCTGCCGATCAGGGGGCCGAGGTGGTGCTGATCACCGACCAATGGGTCTCGCCCGCCGCCGAACGGGCGCGCTACCGGCTCTCGGCCCATATCGAGGCGCCATCGGCCTGGGATTCGACGGTCGCCATTCAGGTGCTGGTCGAAACGCTGATGGCAGCGGTGCAGAGCCTGACCTGGGAAGACACGCAGGCGCGGATGAAGCGGCTGGGGGACCTCTATTCCCGCGCCCGGTTCTTCAGACGGTCAAAGTGATCTGCGAAGCGCAAAAGTAAGGTGGGTTTAAACCCACCTTACATCCCGATCAGGTCGTGAGCGCAGGCGGTCTGTGGCGCATGCCGGTGGCGGCGTTGAAAGCGATGGCGGCCAGAAGGATCGCGCCACCAAGAAAGGTGCCGATGCTCGCGCCCTCGCCGAGGATCAGCCAGACCCAGACCGGGGCCAGCATCACCTCGACCATGGAGAGAAGCCCAAGCTCGGCCGCCTCCACGACACGGCTGCCAATTGTGTAGATGGCAAGGCCGAAGGCCAGCAGAAACGCCCCCATCAGCATCGCGATGACGATGGCGCGGGGCGGTAGCGCAAAACTTTCACCGCGTGCGGCAATGACGGCGCCTGCCACGATCACCGACAGGACCCCGCCGGTCAGGACCGAGGGTAGCATGTTGGCCACCCGCCCCCAGCGCAGGGAAATGGTGAAAGCCGAAAACCCGGCCGCCGAGGCGATGGCGGCAAGGTTGCCCCAGCCCGCGCCGATCGCAAGCCCCTCGCGCACCATCACGAACATGCCAGTCCCGGCCAGCGCGATGGCCCCCCATGTCGCCCGCCGGACCGGTTCCCTGAGAACAAGCCAGGCCATGACGGCGGTGAAAAGCGGGGCTGCGGCGAAGAGGAACACCGCATTGGCGACCGTGGTGACCTGTATCGCATAAATCGCGCCCGCGAAGGCAAAGACAAGCCCAGTGCCGCCGATGACGCCCGGCCAGCCCGCCATTCGGATGCGCCGGAACGGATGGCCGCCCGACCGGATCGTGACCGTCAGGAACAGGACCGGCACCATGCCGAGCGAACGGTAGAAGAGAACCTGCCAGGTCCCCGCCTCGCCGATCAGCCGGATCGCCAGCGCATGCAACGACCAGAGCACCGCCGCGGCAAGGACAAGCACGACACCCGACCGGTAGCTGATTTCCTGATCCATCGCCCATCCCCGTTTGCGACAGGTTGAGCGGCAGGCGGGCTTTGCGTCTGTTCCGTTGCCGACCTGATCCCGCGTCGGTTTCGGTGCCTTAGACCGACACAGCCCCGGACCTGATCCGGGGCCTC
>NZ_JBARVQ010000604.1:0-2066 GCF_049646345.1 Albidovulum sp.
CGCGGTGGCGGCCTGATCCTGCATTTCCGGGTCGACAGTGGCGCGGATTGTGAGACCACCGCCAAAGAACTCCGCTTCGCCAAAGCTTTTCGACAGCTGGCGGCGAATTTCATCGGTGAAGTAGTCGCGTGGCGGCAGGCCGGATTTGAACGAGGCGAAGTCGCCGCCCTGTACGGTCTTCAGGGGCGCAGCCTGTGCCGCCTTAAACGCATCCGCATCGATATAGCCGTTCTGGAACATCTCACGCAGCACGTAGTTGCGCCGGTCAATGGCGGCCTGGCGATTGTGGACCGGATGGTAGCTGTAGGGCGCTTTCGGCAGGGCCGCGAGATAGGCCGCCTCCTCGACCGTCAGCTCCGACAGGGTCTTGTTAAAATAGGTCTGCGCGGCAGAGGCCACCCCGAAAGAGAGAAAACCAAGGTCGATTTCATTCAGGTAAAGCTCAAGGATCTTGTCCTTTGAGAGCGTATCGACGAGGCGGGTGGAGAGCACGAGTTCCTTGATCTTGCGTTCAGCGGTGCGGTCGCCGCCCAGCAGAAAGTTCTTGGCCACCTGCTGCGGAATGGTCGAGGCGCCGCGCAGGTTCTTGCCGCGCGATTTGACGGCATCCCACAGGGCACCGGCCATACCGCGCGCGTCAAAGCCTTGGTGCGAATAGAAATTCTTGTCCTCGGCCGAGATGAAGGCCCATTTAACGACATCCGGAATGTCCTCGATCGGTGCGAAGATGCGCCGTTCGGTGGCAAACTCGTCCATCAGACGGCCCTCGCCGGAATAGATCCGGCTGATCGTCTTCGGGGTGTATTGCGCAAGATATTCGTGATCCGGCAGATCGCGGCTGTACATCCAGAAGACGGCGCCGACCGTCAGCGCGGCAAAGACCGCGCCGGTGACGATCCAGCTGAAGAAACCGCCAAAGAAGGACAGGATGAAACGGGTCACGAAGGGCACACTCCTGGCTGAACAGGCTGTCTATATAGTGCACCTGTCTGCCCGTCAAAACAACTTCCCCTCAGGGGAAGTTCCCGGCGCATATCTGCGCCGGGTCGATTTTTCGTCGAAAAATCGCGCCTGCCGCACGGGCTTTACTTCCGGATCAACCTTGCTTCGGCGGCGTCGTCCCGCGCCCAGCTTTGCAGGGCGGCGAGAATCGCGGCCTGCATCCGCCGCCGCCATTCGGGATCGTTCAGCCGCTCGCGATCCTTTTGCGAGGACAGGAACCCGACCTCCAGCAGAACCGACGGGATGTCGGGGGACTTCAGCACCGAAAACGCGGCCTTCTGGATCGGATGGCGGTGGAGCCTTATCCCCGCCCCCCGCGCCGCATCGGTCACGGCTTTGGCCAGGCGTTCCGACCGGGGTTGGGTTTCGGCCCGCGCGAGATCCATCATCACCCGAGCCACGCTGTCATCCTGACGCGACAGATCGACCCCTGCCAGCAGGTCCGCCCGGTCATGACGCTCGGCGAGTTTGGCTGACGCGGCGTCGCTGGCCGCGTCGGCCAGAAGGTAGACCGTGGCCCCTGTTGCCCGCCCCTCGGCCAAGGCATCGGCATGAAGCGACAGGAACACATCTGCGCCAGCCGCGCGGGCAAGGCTGATCCGGGTTTCAAGTGGCACGAACACATCCGCCTCGCGCGTCAGCACCGGTCGCATTCCCGCCGTTGCCAGCACCCCCGCCAGTTCCCGTGCGAAACCGAGCATCACATCGGCTTCGAACACGCCGTCCGCCTCGGCACCGGGATCAATGCCGCCATGACCCGGGTCAAGCACCACAACCAGCGGCGCCTCGCCGGTCTGACGGCGTTTCGGTTCACCAACGATGGCCGGTTCTGGCAGAGACCACCGATCCGCATCGGGCCGGGCGGTCGCCGCGAGCTTCTCAAACACAGGTGCCGGGACCGGCACCAGCCGAACGCGAATCCGGGCGGCGCCCTGTTCATCCTCGCGCTCCTCGGCGCTTTCGATCCGGTGGGGGCCGTCAAGTTCGGCGACGATCCGCGTCCAGCCGGGCCGGATCGTGCCAAGGGCAAGTCCGGTCACATGGCGCGAGGTATTGAGAGGCGC
>NZ_JBARVQ010000605.1:0-2237 GCF_049646345.1 Albidovulum sp.
TGTGTCGGTTTCTGCCAATCTGCCGATTGAAAACCGCCCTAGAAGCGATTCCATAACCGTCCGGGACAGGCCCGGACACTTCGACAGGACATGCGCCATGGCTTCGAACGACCCGCTGTTGCAGCCCTATCAGCTCAAGCATCTGACGCTGAAAAACCGGATCATGACGACAAGCCATGAACCCGCCTATCCCGAAAACGGCATGCCGAAGGACCGCTACCGCGCCTATCATGTCGAACGGGCGAAGGCTGGTGTGGCGATGACCATGACGGCCGGGTCGGCGGCGGTATCGAAGGACAGCCCGCCGGTCTTCAACAACATCCTTGTCTACAAGGACGAGGTTGTCGGCTGGATGAAGAAGCTGACCGACGAATGCCACAACCATGGCTGCGCAGTGATGATCCAGCTGACCCATCTTGGCCGCCGCACCCATTGGAACAAGGGCGACTGGCTGCCCGCGCTCACCTCCTCGCATCAGCGCGAACCGGCCCACCGGGCCTTTCCGAAGAAGATGGAGGACTGGGACATCAAGCGCATCATCGGCGATTATGCCGATGCCGCCGAACGCATGGCCGAGGCCGGGCTCGATGGGATCGAGCTTCAGTGCTACGGCCACCTGATGGATCAGATGCTGTCGCCGTTCACCAACGAACTCGACGGGCCCTATGGCGGCAGCCTCGAAAACCGGGCGCGGTTCGCGCTGGAGGTTCTGGCGGCGATCCGGGCGCGTGTCGGTGACAAGCTGCTCATTGGCATGCGTTATACTGCGGATGAGGTCGCCCCCGGCGGCATCACCGAGGAAGAGGGCATCGCCATCGGTCACATGTTCAAGGCGTCGGGCCATGTCGATTTCCTGAACGTCATCCGTGGCCAGATCCACACCGATCCGGCGATGACCGATGTGATCCCGGTGCAGGGCATGAAATCGGCGCCGCATCTCGATTTCGCAGGCCGCATCAAGGCCGAGGTCGGCATGCCCACTTTCCATGCCGCGCGCATTCCCGACGTGGCGACGGCGCGCCATGCCATCGCCTCGGGCAAGTTAGATATGATCGGCATGACCCGGGCGCATATGGCCGACCCGCAGGTCGTGAAGAAGATCATCGAAGGGCGCGAGGATGATATCCGGCCCTGCGTCGGGGCCACCTATTGCCTCGACCGGATCTATCAGGCGGGTGATGCGCTTTGCATGCACAACGCGGCGACGGGGCGCGAGTTGACGATGCCGCATGACATTGTTCCTGCGGCAGAGAAGAAGAAGGTGGTGGTCGTCGGTGCCGGTCCCGCTGGCCTTGAAGCCGCACGCATCGCGGCCGAGCGCGGCCATGCGGTGACGGTCTTTGAGGCCGCGGCGCAGCCAGGCGGGCAGGTCCGTCTGACCGCTCAAAGCGCGCGCCGGAAAGAGATGATCGGCATCATCGACTGGCGCATGGCGCAATGCGCTGCCCGCGATGTCGAATTCCGGTTTGATACCTGGGCCGAGGCGGATGACGTAACCTCGCTCAACCCCGATGTGGTGATCATCGCCACCGGCGGTTTGCCGCATACCGATGTGCTGGAGGGGGGCAACGACCTTGTCGTCTCAAGCTGGGACCTGATCTCGGGCGATGTGAAGCCGGGCTCGAACGTGCTGGTCTATGACGATGCGGGCGACCATGCGGGCCTTCAGGCCGCCGAGATCGCGGCAAAGGCAGGCGCAAAGGTCGAGATCATGACGCCGGATCGCAGCTTTGCCCCCGACGTGATGGCGATGAACCTTGTCCCCTATATGCGGTCGATGCAGGACAAGGACGTGACCTTTACGGTCACCTACCGCCTGACCTCGGTCGCCAAGGACGGCAATCAGCTGAAGGCGGTGATCGGTTCGGACTACATGCCGCTGGCCAAGGAAAAGCACTACGATCAGATCGTGGTGAACCACGGCACACTGCCGTTGGATGAGCTGTACTTTGACCTGAAGCCGCAATCGGTGAACCTCGGCGAGGTGGACTATGACGCCATGCTGGCGGGCAAACCGCAGGTGGTGAATGGCGGGCCAAAGGACGGGTTCCGGCTGTTCCGCATCGGCGACGCGGTTTCGGCCCGGAACACCCATGCGGCCATCTATGACGCGCTGCGGTTGGTGAAAGACATCTGACCCCCGGTGGTGCGGTCTTGGGATTGGCGCAAACGGGACGAAGCAGACCTTGCAGCATGCTATACGCAAGCCGGGCGAGTGCCTGCCCGTGGGGTGGCGC
>NZ_JBARVQ010000606.1:0-3498 GCF_049646345.1 Albidovulum sp.
GGTCGTCTTGCCATGGTCTTCTCCTTGCTCGCAGCATCATGCCGCTGTTGCGCGGAAAATCCACTTATCCCGGCTGTTCAGATTTCCGGAACCACCTCTCGCGTTAAGCGTCACAGCGTAACTGAACTAAGTGTTCTCAGCCAGAACATTTCGAGTGGCCGCAGCTTGGGCATGTCATGCAGCCTTCGATCATCTGCATGCCGTATTGCCCGCAAGAGGGGCAGGCGGGTCCGCGTGGGGCCTCTCCTACCGCCATAACCTCGGCCTTGGGATCGGTCTTGAGGCCCAGCCCCTCGCCTTCCAGAAAACCGATGGCGATCATGTGGCGTTCGATGACCCCGCCAATGGCGGCGAGGATCGATGGGATGTAGCGGCCTTGCATCCAGGCGCCGCCCCTCGGGTCGAAGACGGCCTTCATCTCCTCGACCACGAAACTCACATCGCCGCCGCGCCGGAACACGGCCGAGATCATGCGAGTGAGTGCCACGGTCCAGGCGAAATGCTCCATGTTCTTGGAGTTGATGAAGACCTCGAAGGGCCGCCGGTGGCCGCCCTGCACGATATCGTTGATCGTGATGTAGATCGCGTGTTCGCTGTCGGGCCATTTCAGCTTGTAGGTCGCGCCTTCCAGCGATTGCGGCCGGTCGAGTGGTTCTGAGAGATAGACGACCTCGCCATCCGTCGACATCGCGCCCCGGACCTGATCCGGGGCCTCATCGGCCTTTTCGCTGACCGTCAGGACCGACCCCGTCACCGCGTTCGGCCGATAGGTGGTGCAACCCTTGCAGCCCTGATCCCAGGCCGCCATGTAGACGTCCTTGAACGCCTCGAAGCTGATTTCCTCGGGGCAGTTGATGGTCTTGGAAATCGAACTGTCCACCCATTTCTGTGCCGCCGCCTGCATTCGCACGTGATCCAAGGGCGGCAGGGTCTGGGCGCTCACGAAATGGTCGGGCAGCGGCGCGTCGCCAAAGCGTTCGCGCCAGAGGTGGTAGGCGTAGTCGACGACCTCCTCTTCCGTGCGCGAGCCGTCCTTTTGCAGCACCTTGCGGGTATAGGCATAGGCAAAGACCGGCTCGATCCCCGATGAGACATTGCCCGCGTAAAGGCTGATCGTGCCGGTGGGCGCGATGGAGGTCAAAAGCGCATTGCGGGTGCCGTGTTTGGCGACGGCGTCGCGCACATCCGCATCCATCTGTTTCATATTGCCCGAGGCGAGATAGTTTTCGGCATCGAACAGGGGGAAGGCCCCCTTTTCCTTCGCCAGCTCGACCGAGGCCATATAGGCAGCCCGGGCGATGCGGTGCATCCATTTCTCAGTCTTCTCCGCTGCTTCCTCAGATCCGTAGCGCAGGCCCACCATCAGAAGCGCATCGGCCAGTCCGGTAACGCCAAGGCCGATACGGCGCTTGGCTTTCGCCTCCTCCGCCTGTTGCGGCAGGGGGAAGCGCGAGGCGTCAACTGTGTTGTCCATCATGCGGACGGCGGTGGCGACGAGGCCGTCCAGCGCCTCCTCATCGAGTGCCGCCCCCTCGCCGAACGGGTCCACGACAAGGCGCGCGAGGTTGACCGAGCCCAGAAGGCAGGCGCCATAGGGCGGCAGAGGCTGTTCGCCGCAGGGATTGGTGGCCGCGATCGTCTCCACATAATTCAGGTTGTTCGCGTCGTTGATCCGGTCGATGAAGATCACGCCCGGTTCGGCATAGTCAAAGGTCGCGCGCATGATCCGGTTCCAGAGATCGCGCGCCTGAAGCGTTTTATAGACCTTGCCGCCAAAGGTCAGTTCCCACTTCCCGTCGGCCTTGACCGCCGCCATGAACGGGTCGGTGACAAGGACCGAGAGGTTGAACATGCGCAGCCGCGCGGCATCCTGCTTGGCGGCGATGAAATCCTCGATATCGGGATGGTCGCAGCGCATGGTCGCCATCATCGCGCCGCGCCTGCTGCCCGCCGACATGATCGTCCGGCACATCGCATCCCAAACATCCATGAAGCTGAGGGGCCCCGAGGCGTCGGCGGCGACGCCCTTCACCTCTGCCCCCTTCGGCCGGATGGTGGAGAAGTCATAGCCGATGCCGCCGCCCTGCTGCATGGTGAGGGCTGCCTCTTTCAGCCCGTCAAAGATGCCGCCCATATCGTCGGGGATCGTGCCCATGACGAAACAGTTGAAGAGCGTGACGCTGCGCCCCGTGCCCGCACCCGCAGTGATCCGGCCGGCGGGCAGGTATTTGAAATCCTCAAGCGCGGCATAGAAGCGGTCCTCCCATGCGGCAGGGTCCTTTTCGACCGAGGCGAGCGCCCGGGCGATCCGCTGCCAGCTATCCTCCACCGTCGCGTCGATGGGCGTGCCGTCCGCTTCTTTGAAGCGGTACTTCATGTCCCATATCTGTTCGGCAATGGGGGCGGCGAAACGGGTCATCGGGGCATTCCTCATCAATGGGAGCATGGGCATGGGGGCGGGACTTGAACCCGCAACCTCCCGACGGTACTCTCCCGTCATAGGCTGACGGTGGGATTTCCCAGCGTTTCGGGTGCTCTATCCAATTGAGCTACCCCATGCAAACCCCTCTCCGGAAAACCACTAAATCTTGTCCGGAGAGGGGACACCCAAGATACGCCCCCCGAACCGGTCGGTCAACTTGATCTCGTAGCGCGGGGGCGTAGAATGGCAAGGTCTTGGGGGTAACATGGCCGGATTCGTCAATCTGCTGAAACTCTGTGTCGGCGCGGACAGCGTCGATGACCTCCTGGAGTGGCACCGCATCCATCCTTCGCCCTATCCGTCCGGCGAACGCCGCCATACCACAAGGATGTGGCCGAAACGCGAGGCGGAGTTATTGGCGGGCGGATCGCTTTATTGGGTGGTCAAAGGCGTCATCCTTTGCCGCCAGAGGATCGTGCGGCTGGAAGAAATCACCGGCGCCGACGGCATCCGCCGCTGCGGCATCGTGATGGACCCGGAAGTGATCCGCACCGAAGCCGCAATGCGCAGGCCCTTTCAGGGCTGGCGTTATCTCGCCCCTAAGGACAGCCCGCCCGATCTGCCGAAGGGGCGCGCCAAGGATACCGCTCTGCCCGAGGATATGGCGCTGGCCCTGGCCGAGATCGGGTTGCGCTGACCCCCTTCAGGTCTTGGCATAGACGACGACGCGTGCCCGGTATTGCGGGTTTTCGGTGCAATCCAGCACCTCGCGGAACAAAGCCCCCTCGGCCCCGGCCACCCGGTCCAGCATGGCCTGCAAGGCGGGCAGTTCTGCCCCGAACGGATCGAGCGCATTGGCCGATTTTGGCGCCTGGTTCTTGGTGTGATCGAGTAGCATGAGCCCGCCCGGGCGCAGTTGCCGGAACTAGGCGGCAAAGGCCCGTTCAGGCTCGAACGCGTGATCCCAGGAATTCGAATAGACGAAATCCGCCCGCCCGGCCCATTCGGCATTGTCGTTGTGAAAATCCCACTGGACGGTGTTGGGGAACTGATCGGCGGTATCCGAAATCTCGGTC
>NZ_JBARVQ010000607.1:0-5492 GCF_049646345.1 Albidovulum sp.
ACGGACAGTCGCTCGCCCGGCTCACGTTGCGACTGGGTCAATGACCGGAGAGGGCGCATAGTTCCTGTTGGGATTGTTGTCAGGACCTGACCGTTGTGGCACAACAGATCGCTTGCACGAAATGAGAGGGTCTATGTCAGGACCGGATATCTCTGCCACGAGGGATTTCGGCGGGTCGGTGGATTTCGGCCGGGCTGCAGGTGAATATCGCACGCATCGGGCGGGCTTTCCTGACCGGTTCTTCCACGTCCTTTCCGACCACAAATGGGCGGTTTCGGGTGCGCGGGCGCTTGATCTCGGCACCGGCACCGGGACGGTGGCGCGCGGGCTTGCCCGTCTGGGCCTCGCTGTCGAGGGGCTCGACCCGTCCGAAGCGCTTCTGACCGAGGCGCGGGCGCTGGATGCCGAGGCCGGGGTGGCCGTTGAGTATCGCACCGGTAAGGCCGAGGCACCGGGCGGGGCGGACGCATCGCTTGACCTGATCACCGCTGGCCAGTGCTGGCACTGGTTCGACCGGCCCCGCGCGGCGGCAGAGGCCTTCCGGATGCTGAAACCCGGCGGGCGCATGGTAATCGCGCATTTCGACTGGCTGCCCCTGCAAGGCAATGTCGTTGCCGCGACCGAGGCGCTGATCCTGCGTTACAATCAAGGCTGGACGATGGGTGGTGGCACCGGGCTTTACCCCGACTGGTTCGCCGATCTGGCGGGCGCAGGGTTCGGGGGGATCGAAAGCTTTTCCTTCGATCATGCGCAGCCCTATACGCACGCCGCCTGGCGCGGCCGCATCAGGGCCAGCGCCGGGGTGAAGGCGAGCCTGTCGGCGGATATGGTGGCGCGGTTCGATGGCGAACTTGCCGATCTGCTTGGGGTGCATTTCCCCGGTGACCCGCTGGAGGTGCCGCACCGCGTCTGGGCGGTGTCGGGCGTCAAGCCGTAGGGGCGGGTGCCTTCAGCCCCGCGAAGGCAGCGCGCAGTTCACCGGCAAGCCGCTTGCGTTCCCCCTCGGAAAGGAACGAACCGATCTCCACCTCACGTCCCTCGCCCTTCAGTGTCAGGTAGTCCGGCACCGGCCCCCCGGTAGGGTAAAGCGTGACCCGGACCCAATAGGGATTGGCCTGCCAGCCCTGCTCCTTGCCGTTTGGCGCCCGGCGGTGCAGATCCACCCGGTCCGGTGTGATGGTCAGAACCTCGATCAGCTCACCCTGCCGGTAACTGCGTGACAGTGCGTGCCAGATCCCCCAGATGGCGGCGGCGAGAAAGGGCAGGAGGCCCCAGAAAACCAGCGTGCCGAGGGCCGCGAAAAGCGGCAGCGCGATCAGGGCCGAGGTCGCGCCGATGAAGATCACGAACCCCTTGCGCGGCAGCGAACGATAGGGCCAGAGATGCAGCTCGGCCGGTCGGCCATCCGTCACTTCGGTCCTGATCCATTCATAGGGCATGGGAATACTTCTACGGCCCGCGGCGCAGCCAACGCCAGAGCGGCAGGACTGTCATGAGTATCACAAGCACGGTTAGCGCGCTGAAGGCGACGAACGACGAGGTGGCCGCGACCGAGTTCCAGAAGCCGAATACCTCCGGATAATCCACGTATCTGCGCGGCATACCGATGGTCGATAGATAGAGTTGTGGCAACTGTGTGCCCAACAGACCTGCTGCCAGCCCCCAGAACGCCCGCCGTGTCCATGTTTCATCCGCCTGTCCGAAGACGCGTTCCTTCAACCATTGCCCCGCCCCGAGTGCGGACAGGATCAGGCATAACGCGAAGTCATACTGGCTTTGCGCGACGACGTAATAGGTGTCGTGAAACGCACGATCCACTCCCTTACCTGCGAGGGCCTGCGATCCGGCGAATGCCGCCCAGTAGTGGAACAGCGCTGCCGCAAGAAAACCGGATGCTGTCGACAGGATAAGATACCGGACCCGCAACCGCAGCAAGGCCGCCACCAGAAGTGGCGCGAACGAGATCAGAAATGGGCCAAGGTGCAGAATCATTCAGGACCGGCTTGGTTCATCTGCTATCCGAACGCTTTGGAAAATGTCGCCTTCAGAGCCATGTCCAGATCCACCATCGTCACCGGCAGACCAAGATCGACAAGGCTTGTCACCCCGTGGTCGCGGATGCCGCAGGGGACGATGCCGTCGAAATGCGAGAGATCCGGTTCGACATTGATCGAGATGCCGTGAAAGCTGACCCATTTCCGCAGCTTTACGCCGATGGCGGCGATCTTGTCCTCGCGGGGCGCGCCGTCGGGCAGGGGGGGCTTGTCAGGGCGCGTGACCCAGACACCGACGCGGCCCTCGCGCACTTCGCCTGTCACGTTGAATTCGGCCAGTGCGGCGATGATCCAGGCCTCCAGCCGCTTGACGAAGGCGCGCACGTCGCGGCCGCGCTGGTTTAGGTCGAGCATCACATAGGCCACACGCTGACCAGGCCCGTGATAGGTGTATTGCCCGCCACGCCCGGCGGTGAAGACCGGAAACCGGTCGGGATCGGTCAGGTCCTCGGACCGGGCCGAGGTGCCGGCGGTGTAAAGGGGCGGGTGCTCCAGCAGCCAGATCGCTTCGCCCGCGCGACCTTCAGCCATTGCGGCCACCCGCGCCTCCATCTGGGAAAGCGCGTGGTCATAGGACACGAGGCCACTGCTGGTGATCCATTCGACCATCTGATCGTGCCTTCCTTTCCCTTGCCCGGGCGGGAATTCCGGACTGTTCGGAAGCCGCCGCCTGCGGCATGATTCCCGGATTGCTGCTGACCGGGCCTGTCCTGGCCTATTTGACATAAAGCGTTTCGGGTTTTGCTTGAACCACCGAATGCCGGAATTTGAGCGGTCGAGGTTCGGGTTCTGACGCATCTCACTCCCGAAACGCAATCGACCATTGGAGGCAACCATGTCTGTTTTTCATGTGGCTGTAGGTGCCTTTGCCCTTACGACTGGCTTGCTTCTGACATCTGCGATCATTGCGGCCGACGGCAGTCAGGAGGCCCCCTTGGTACAAATGAACGGCGCGGTCCAGGGTCAGACCCATGTGCCGCCGCACAGGGTCGGGAACAACACGGCGGTCCGACCTGCTACGGCCCAGACACATCGGGCTGCATATTGGAAAAGCAGATGACCCTGACGGTCGTGGGGGCAATCGCGCTGCCTGGGGGCAAATTGTAGCCCGAATGCTCGACCTCATTGCGAAACTACCAGGGGGCGAAGGCAGCAACGGGTTGTCAGAAGGTCCCGGAGGCGCACACTCGAACCCATATTGGTGCGATGTTTCGCCCGTTTCCGCTGCCGCCCGATCAGGGTCTGGGGGCGGGCGAAGCAATTTGAATTGAAGAAGGAGGGGGGCATGTTCCCAAAACGTTTGGCTGTCACCATGACGGCGATTTCACTTGGCATTACACCTGCGGCACCGGTCATGGCCGATGCCGGGGATGCGATTGCCGGCGGTATCATTGGCGGGCTGATTGGCGGGGCGATCGTCAACGGCGCGAACCAGAAGAAGAAGCGCACGGTGGTGCGGAGGTAAACCAGTTCCGGGCTCAGTTCGGCGCAGCGCGCCGTCAATCGCGACACTCAGGTCGCGCTGAACTATTTCGGCTATCCGGTCGGTGCGCCGGACGGTGTGCTTGGTCGCCAGTCGCGCGGGGCAATCTCTCAGTACCAGTCGACACTCGGCTATCCGGCGACCGGCTATCTGACGGATTATGAGCGCAACCTCTTGATCACCTCTTATCACCGCGCGGTTGCCGGTGGACCGGTGACCATGCAGCAGGCCGCCGCCAATCCGATGGGAATGCGCGGGCTGATCATGCAATGGCGGGATGAGGCCGCTGGCATCGTTCCACAGGGCCAGTATACGCCGCAAGGCCAGATGGCTGTCGCACCGGCCGCCCCCGCGCCCGAGCCTGAGGCCCCGGCCGTCATTGAGGCGCTGGTTCCCGAAGTGGCACCCGAACCCGAAGAGCCCGGCCTGCCAAGCTTTCTTGGTGCCGGAACAGTCGAGGCCTCGCTTGCCTCGCATTGCAACCGGATCGGGCTGATGACCACGACGAATGGGGGCTATACGACCGCCGCGACCATGCTCGACCCGATGTCGGCTTTGGGCGAACAGTTCTGCCTCGTGCGCAGCTTTGCCATCGCGCAGGGTGAGGAAATGGCCGCCAAGGTGCCCGGTGTCACCAAGGCCGATATCTCGGCGCAATGCGCGGGCTTCGGTCCGACAATGAAGGCCGAGGTTGCGGCGCTGTCGCTCGCACCGGCAGACGAGGTGATCGGCGACGTCCGGGCCTTCGCGCTGAATTCCGGCATGGCCCCGGCACAGCTGGCTGCAACCGCAAAGATCTGCCTCTCGGTCGGTTATGCCGAGGACAAGATGGATATCGCAGTGGCCTCCGGGCTGATCCTCGCCGCCTTGGGTGAAGGCGCTTACGGCGAGGTGCTTGGTCACCATCTGAGCCAGGGTTTCGGTGCCGCCCAGCGGACCGATCTGGCCTTCGACTGGTACGATATTGCCATCGAAGCTGCCGACAGAAGCGGCACTGCTGCTTTCGCGCCAGGCCAGCCCGACCGAATGCAACTTGTCCGCAAGGCCGCCTACGCGGTTGCCGGGCGCGAGGATCAGGCAGCCTTGCCGGAGGAAACCATTCCGGCAGCTCTGCCGAGCTTCGCCCTGCCGGAGGCCGGGTCTGAGACGGAAATGACCGAAGCGCCAGTGGTGACAACGGTCCCGACGACGACGGTCAGCGCCGATTAGGTCAACGCGTTGCCGCTGGTTGCAAAGCTGCCGTTCCTGCTGTTTCAGGATTGAACAAGGCGTATCTGTTGCGGGCGTAAGGTGGGTTTAAACCCACCTTACAACAATCAGGGCTTCGCACTGATCCTGTCGGCAAAGGGCGATACAATGTACCGGCTCAGTAAGGTGGGTTTAAACCCACCTTACATGCGAGGCGGAGCAGGCTCTGCGCGGCTGGCACGTCTTTTTTGTCCGAACCCGAAAATCCCCCTTCACATCGCCCGGGTGTTTGGCTAAGAAGCGCCCACCTCGCCCGGGGCTTTCCTGGGCCCGGTGCGGTTGTGGCGGAATTGGTAGACGCGCAGCGTTGAGGTCGCTGTGGGCTAACCCCCGTGGAAGTTCGAGTCTTCTCAACCGCACCACTTTCCTATCTAGTTCATTGAAAATACCAATATTTTGGGATCGTAGGATTTTTTTAATCCCCTTTTCAGTCCACCCTTTAAGCTACGCTGCAGAGATCAACTATGCGAGGCAATGGCTGGAAAGCTCTCACAGTGTGGCATTGGCTGTATCGGCCTGGGTATCGTTGTAACCTAGCTGTTTAGTCCCGGCATCTTGTGGATTGGGTTGATGATGAAACGATCTGGTTCTGAAGTCCAGATTTTGCAGATGTATTCGTAGGGCGTGAGGCCTTGCAGCGTTTTCAATCGACGTGGCTTGCAGTCGTCGCGACCCAGTATGATCCGGATCTGAAGGCGCAATACGAA
>NZ_JBARVQ010000608.1:0-4658 GCF_049646345.1 Albidovulum sp.
GGATGAAACCATCAATGCGACCTTCGCCAGCGCCACTGGCTGGTTTGTCAGCTTCATCTTCTCTCCCTTCCCAGGGACTTCCTTCCCATGGATCGTGGCCTGGCTGGTCGTCGCGGCCTCGGTCTTCACGCTCTACTTCGGCTTCATCCAGTTCCGGGTGATCAAACATTCCATCGCGCTGGTAAAAGGCGACTATTCCGACCCCAATGATGCGGGTGAG
The DNA here is from genome assembly GCF_049646345.1 of Albidovulum sp. Classification (GTDB taxonomy): domain Bacteria; phylum Pseudomonadota; class Alphaproteobacteria; order Rhodobacterales; family Rhodobacteraceae; genus Albidovulum. The sequence goes on from NZ_JBARVQ010000608.1 coordinate 221, forward strand.
GTCAGTCACTTCCAGGCGCTTGCCACTGCACTGTCGGGGACTGTCGGCCTTGGCAATATCGCAGGTGTCGCGGTTGCCATCGGCATCGGCGGACCGGGGGCCACGTTCTGGATGATCCTCGCAGGTCTTCTGGGGATGGCGTCGAAATTCACCGAATGTACACTGGGTGTTAAATACCGGAACGAATATCCCGACGGCACCGTCTCGGGCGGCCCGATGTATTACATCACCAAGGGCTTTGCCGAACGCGGTGTGCCCGGGGGCAAGTTCCTGGCAGCCCTCTTCGCGGTGTTCTGTATTCTCGGTGCGTTCGGCGGCGGCAACATGTTCCAGGCCAATCAGGCGCATCAGCAGCTTTCGGGCGTGCTGGGCGACTATCCGGGCTGGATCACCGGCGTTGTCTTCGCGATCATCGTCTTCATCGTCTTCATCGTCATTGTCGGCGGCATCAAGTCGATCGCGCAGGTGACAGAAAAGGTCGTGCCGATCATGGCGATCCTTTACTGTGGCACGGCGCTGGTCATTATCCTGATGAATATCGGCAATATCGGCTGGGCCTTCGGCCAGATCTTCGCCGGTGCCTTCACCGGTCTTGGCATCGCCGGCGGTGCAGTTGGTGCGCTCATTCAGGGCTTCAAACGGGCGGCCTTCTCGAACGAGGCGGGCGTCGGCTCGGCGGCCATCGCCCACTCGGCGGTGCGGACGAAAGAGCCGATCACCGAAGGCTTCGTGTCTCTCCTCGAACCCTTCATCGACACCGTCGTGATCTGCACCATGACCGCTCTGGTGATCATCTTCACCCAGCAGCTTGTGATCGATCCGGAAACCGGCCTCTATGTTATGGACGAAGCCACCGGGCGCATCGCCACAGTCGGAGGCACTTCGGGCGTCGGCCTGACTTCAGCGGCCTTCGGTTCCACCTTCGCGTTCTTCCCCTATATCCTTGTCGTGGCGGTCGTGCTCTTCGCCTTCTCTACAATGATCTCATGGTCCTACTACGGCCTCAAAGCCTGGACCTACCTCTTCGGCGAAGGCAAGATGCAGGAACTGATCTTCAAGCTTCTCTTCTGCTTCTTCGTCATCGTCGGCGCGGCGGCGAGCCTTGGCCCAGTCATCGACTTCTCGGATGCCGCGATCTTCGCCATGGCGGTCGTGAACATCATCGGGCTCTATGTCCTGATGCCGATCGTGAAGCGCGAGGTCGAGAGCTATCTGAGCCGGTTGAAGTCGGGCGAGATCAAGAAGTTCGTCTGACCAGACACCTATAGGAAACATCAAAGCCGGGCGGCCTCCGCCCGGCTTTTTCATGCGCTCAAGTCATTGAAAATTTATAGCATTTATTTTGATTGAAGAATCAATTAAAATTAAACCAGCCTGATAAACGTCACACAGGACAGGCCCCGGGGGCGGGTGCATCCAGCACAAACAGTGCTCCGACTGTCCGGAATTGAAGGAGAGAAACGGACGACCCGAGCCCCCGCAGGCGCCACGTCGGCGCGCTTGCCATAGCTTTGTCTATCACCGCGATCACTGTGCCGGTGGCCTTCGCCCAGGAAGCCTGCACCACTCATACGGTAAAGGATGGCGATACACTCGGCGGCATTGCCAATACTGCCTATGGCAGCCTCGACTATCAGAACATCTTTAACGCAAACCGCGACGTGCTCGGTGCCAACCCGAACGCGCATCTCGACACGCTGCTGACGAGAAGTGGTGCTGAAAGGCGAGGCCGACATCACCGGGATGGAAACAGAATCCGCCGTCGGCGCGATCCGGGAACTGGAGGCCGAGACGAAGCTGGTTCAGAACCCCGAACTCAGCCACATCATGTCGCAGCACTTCATCTCGCACAAAAACAATCCGCAAAGCCCGCTCGTCACCACCCTGCTGAACAAGGGCATTACCGAGATGCGGCGGTCGGGCGAATGGTACGACATCGTTTCTTCAGCGCTGGCCAAGTTTAACGGCCTGCTGCCGTCGGGGTAACTGCCACCACGATCCCGACACCGGACGGCGCGACAACCCTCGTTGTCGCGCCGTTTTCTTGTGCGCCCTCCCACTCACCCCGCAATGGCTATTGGCGCATCCGTGACGGGGCACTACGTTAAGGGGAACGCGTCACACCATCCGGCGATGGCGACCTAACGCGCGGCGATCGGAGGCGTAGGTGAGTAACGAGATTATCGGCAACGCGGCGGACTTGTCAGAGCGACTGCAAAAGGCCGAGGACGGAGAGACCATCCTGATCTCAGGTCAGTTCGGTACGGTCTCGATCAAGGGGCTCCGAATGAAACGCGGCGTGACGGTGGCCTCTGCGAAGCCGGGCAGTGCCCATTTCGAACGGATCGAAATCCGCTCCTGCGCCAACATCACGTTGTCGGGTCTTTCCTGCTGGCCCTTGTCACCGGTCACCAAAAGCAAGGCAAAGCAATACCTGATCACCGCCGACAGCAAATCCGAGAATATCGAAGTCACCAATTCCCTCTTCCGTGGACGGGCAGACAGCGATGACCACACCCACTGGAGCAAGGATGACTGGCAAGCGGCTAAAATCGGCGCCGTGTTTCTTCAGGGGCCACGCGGTATCATCCGCAACAATGCCGCCATCGGTGTCAACTTTGGCTTCAACGTCATCGGACACAGCTCTGAGATCTTCGAGAACACTGTCTTTGGCTTTTCGGGGGACGGGCTCAGGGTGGCCGCCGACAACTGCGTCGTGATCGGAAACCGGGTATCGGACGCGGTGGGCATCGACAAAAACCACCCCGACGGGTTTCAGGCGTTCAAGCGCAAGGGCACTCTGAGCGGACTTGTGGTCAAGGACAATACGATCCTCGAATGGACAATACGGCCCGACAATCCGCTGCGCACCCGCCTGCAAGGGCTGAGCCTGCATGACGGACCTTACGAAAATGTCGTCGTCCGCGACAACTCAGTCTCATGTTCAAGTCCGAACGGAATCCGTCTGACACGCGTGATAAATCTGGACGTTACCGGAAACCGGGTGCGCCATGCCGACGGAAAACGCGGCAACGCCCCCAGGCTCATTGTCGCGAACTGCTCGGGCCGGATCGTGGTCGAGGACAATCAGGCCGAGAAGTTCGTGCTGCCGAAAACCGTTGCGGGCCGACGGAACGCCGAACCCAACTACACACAGCCATACTGACGCGTTGCGCCAAGGGGCGAGCGACGGTTTGCGGTGTGGAGGTTGGAGCGGGCGGCGGGAATCGAACCCGCGTCATCAGCTTGGAAGGCTGAGGTCTTACCATTACACAACGCCCGCATGGCGCAGGAAGGACGTAAGTCATCGGATTTTGAACGTCAAGCCGCCTGCTTGAAACAAAATCGCGAACCGGGATCGGAACGACGGCATCCCGCCAGGCTGGCGGCCGCACCGAAAGACGTGTCTTTTGACCCTCGTTGCGGTAGCTGCGTCGGATTCACGCGGCCTCTAACAGCCTCTTTCAAGCCCTCCCCACGATAGGCTATATGCCGGTGATGACTCAGAACCCACCCAGCCTCCGCCCCGACCTTGCACCGAAGCCTGTCTTCGACACTGCCGCCCGCCCCGGCCAGCCCCGGATAGGCATGGTATCGCTTGGCTGCCCGAAAGCGCTGGTGGACAGTGAGCGTATCCTGACCCGCCTGCGGGCCGAGGGATACGCGATCAGCCCCGATTATGACGGCGCGGATGCGGTCATCGTCAACACTTGCGGGTTTCTCGATTCAGCCAAGGCCGAAAGCCTTGAGGCGATTGGCGAGGCTTTGACCGAGAACGGTCGGGTGATCGTCACGGGCTGCCTTGGGGCAGAGCCTGACTATATCACCGGCGCGCATCCTTCGGTTCTGGCCGTGACCGGCCCGCATCAATACGAACAGGTGCTGGATGCGGTCCACAAGGCCGTGCCGCCCAGCCCCGATCCGTTCGTCGACCTGCTACCTGCGGCGGGTGTCAAACTGACGCCCCGGCACTACAGCTACCTCAAGGTCGCCGAGGGCTGTAACCACAAATGCCGCTTCTGCATCATCCCCGACATGCGCGGACGGCTTGCCTCGCGCCCGGCCCATGCCGTGATCCGCGAGGCCGAGAAGCTGGTGGAGGCCGGGGTGCGCGAACTTCTGGTCATTTCACAGGACACATCGGCCTATGGGCTTGACCTGAAGCACGCCGAAAAGAATGGCCACCGCGCCCATATCACCGATCTCGCCCGCGATCTGGGATCGCTCGGGGCCTGGGTCCGGCTGCATTATATCTATCCCTACCCCCATGTGCGTGACCTGATCCCGCTGATGGCCGAGGGGCTGATCCTGCCCTATCTCGACGTGCCCTTTCAGCACGCCCATCCCGAAACTCTGAAACGCATGGCGCGGCCTGCGGCCGCCGCTAAGACGCTGGATGAGATCGCGGCCTGGCGACGGATCTGCCCCGAAATCACCC
>NZ_JBARVQ010000609.1:0-11129 GCF_049646345.1 Albidovulum sp.
AGCCGGAAGAGCTTAAGTCGGTTTCGTGAAGTATTTTCTCATTTCAGGGCCAAGGCATCGCCTAAAATGTTCGATTTTTGAAACTCGGCGGAATGCTGCAATCGGTACTCCGTCGCCCCCTTTCGTATTTTTCCGCCCAAGCCTATAAGGGTGACCGGCCCGCGACCCCCGAGTCGTGGGCCGCAATCTGTTTGGAGTGGGAAGAACGATGGCAAGTTGGGGTGGGCTGTTTTCGTCGGATATGGCGATCGACCTTGGGACGGCGAATACGCTCGTCTATGTGAAGGGCAAGGGGATCATCCTGAATGAACCTTCGGTCGTGGCCTACCACGTCAAGGACGGCAAGAAGCAGGTGCTCGCCGTGGGCGAGGATGCCAAGCTGATGCTCGGCCGCACCCCGGGTTCGATCGAGGCGATCCGGCCGATGCGCGAAGGCGTCATCGCCGATTTCGACGTCGCCGAGGAGATGATCAAGCACTTCATCCGCAAGGTCCATCGCCGAACCACATTCTCCAAGCCGAAGATCATCGTCTGCGTGCCCCATGGCGCGACGCCGGTGGAAAAACGGGCAATCCGTCAGTCGGTCCTATCGGCCGGTGCCCGGCGCGCGGGCCTGATCGCCGAGCCCATCGCGGCGGCCATCGGTGCGGGCATGCCGATCACCGATCCGACCGGTTCGATGGTCGTCGATATCGGCGGCGGCACGACCGAAGTTGCGGTGCTGTCGCTCGGTGACATCGTCTATGCCCGCTCGGTCCGCGTCGGCGGCGACCGCATGGATGAGGCGATCATCAGCCACCTGCGCCGCCAGCAGAACCTGCTGATCGGCGAAAGCACCGCCGAACGCATCAAGACCTCTATCGGCACCGCGCGCATGCCCGATGACGGGCGCGGCGCCAGTATGCAGATCCGCGGCCGCGACCTTCTGAACGGCGTGCCGAAGGAAGTCGAGATCAACCAGGCCCAGATCGCCGAGGCTTTGGCCGAACCGGTCCAGGCCATCTGCGAGGCGGTGATGATCGCGCTCGAAGCGACGCCCCCCGACCTTGCCGCCGATATCGTCGACCGGGGCGTGATGCTGACCGGTGGCGGTGCTCTGCTGGGCGAACTGGATCTGGCGCTGCGCGAACAGACCGGCCTGTCGATTTCTATTGCCGATCAATGCCTGAATTGTGTTGCCCTCGGCACCGGCAAGGCATTGGAATATGAAAAACAGCTCCGGCATGTGATAGATTACGACAGCTGAGACCTGACCCCAGCGCCCGAGAGCGAGGCCGCCCTTGGCACGAGACCGCAACGCCGATGCCGACTACAAGGGACCGCTGCGCCGCATCCTGATTGCGGGGCTTGTCTTTGTGCTGGCCACGGTCTTCCTGATCTGGCGCATCGACAGCCCGCGCGTCGAACGCTTCCGCGCGGCATTCATCGACCGGGTCGTGCCGAATATGGACTGGGCTTTGGTGCCGGTGACAAAGCTCGTCGGCATGGTCGAAAGCTTTCAATCCTATGCCAGCCTTTATGAGCAGAACCAGGAACTGCGCCGCGAATTGCAGCAGATGAAATCCTGGAAAGAGGCGGCGGTTCAGCTGGAACAGCAGAATGCCAAGCTGCTGGCCCAAAACCAGGTGCGGCTCGATCCCAAACTGACCTCGGTGTCCGGCGTTGTGCTGGCCGATAGCGGCTCACCCTTCCGGCAATCGGTGCTACTGAATGTCGGATCACGCGACGGGATCGTCGATGGCTGGGCGACGATGGACGGGCTCGGGCTCGTGGGGCGGATTTCCGGCGTCGGCCAGTCGACGGCGCGGGTGATCCTGCTGACGGACGCCTCCAGCCGTATCCCCGTGACCATCCAGCCCTCGGGCCAAAAAGCCATGCTGGTCGGCGACAACAGCGCCAACCCGCCGGTCGAGTTTCTGGAATCCCCGGAACAGGTGCGCCCCGGCGACCGCGTCATCTCATCGGGGGATGGCGGCGTCTTTCCTGCGGGGTTGCTTGTCGGACAGGTGGAGCTTGGCACCGATCAGCGGCTGAGGGTGCGGCTCGCGGCGGATTACGAACGGCTGAACTTTCTCAGGGTGCTGAGAAGCCACCCGGCCGAACAGATCACCGAGGCCGGGGGGCTGATCCCGCCGCCCTTCCTGCCAAATCCGGCGACCGAAGACCTGCCTGCCCCCCTGACCGACGAGGCTGGCGATGGTTGATCCGGTCACCGCCTCACGTCAGGTGCATCGTCTTCTGTTCCTCGCCATTGCGGCGACCTTCCTCTTTGTGCGCCTTTTGCCGCTATCGGCCATGCCAGCGCGCGTACCCGGCCCGGATCTCTTGTTGTGTCTGACGTTGGTCTGGTTGCAACGCCGCCCCGACTACGTGCCCGCGCTTCTGATCGTGGCGGTATTTCTTTTCGATGACATCCTTACCATGCGGCCGCCGGGATTGTGGCCGCTTGTCGTGCTGCTTGGCACCGAATTCCTGCGGTCGCGGGAAGCGACCCTTCGCGACCTGCCCTTCATCGTGGAATGGCTCGTGACAAGCGGGTTGATCACGATGCTGTCGCTGGCCAACTGGCTGGTCCTCAATTTGTTCATGGTGCCGCAGGCCGGGTTCGGGCCGATGCTGCTTCAGGTCATCACAACGATTGCGGCCTATCCGGTCGTGGTCGGGTTCACGCTTTTCGCCTTTGGCGTGCGCAAGGCCGCGAAGGGTCAGGTCGATGCGCTGGGGCGGCGGCTATGAGGCGCTCGCCCCGCGACAATCAGGAAAGCCACCGCCGCATCGGTCGGCGCGCCATGCTGCTGGGGTCGCTGCAGGGGCTTTTCGTCGGCACACTGGCCTTCCGCATGCGTCATCTCCAGGTCGATCAGGCCGACGAATTCCGCCTGCTGGCCGAAGAAAACTCGATCAAGGTGCGCCTTTTGCCCCCCGCACGGGGCCTAATTCAGGACCGGACCGGAACCGTCATTGCCGGAAACGAGCAGAATTATCGTATTACGATCATTCAGGAAGATACCGGCGATCTGGATGATGTGCTGGACCGGCTCGCCCGGCTTGTACCGCTGTCGGAAGAGGATCGCGCCCGCACCGTCAAGGAAGCCTCGCGCACGCCGACCCTGCCAATCACTGTTGCAGACCGGCTGACATGGGATGAGTTCAGCCGAGTGGCCGTCAATGCCCCCGCCCTACCCGGGGTCACAACCGAGGTCGGCCTTTCGCGCTTTTATCCGCAGGGCGCCGATTTCGCCCATGTTCTGGGATATGTCGGCCCGGTCAGCGATTATGATCTGTCGAAGATCGAGGACCCCGATCCGCTTCTGAAGATCCCGCGGTTCCAGATCGGCAAGATCGGGGTCGAATCCAAGCTCGAAGCCGACCTGCGCGGCAAGGCGGGGTCGCGCCGGATCGAGGTGAATTCGAGCGGGCGGGTCATGCGTGAGCTTGGTCGGCAAGAGGGTGACCCCGGCGCCAATGTTCGCATGACCATCGATCACCGGCTGCAGAACTACGTGCAGGCACGGCTGGGCGAGGAAAGTGCCGCCGCCGTCGTCATTGAGGTGGAGAACGGCGATATCCTCGCCATCAACTCCGCCCCCAGTTTCGATCCGAACCTTTTCGTGCGGGGCATCTCCGGCCCCGACTACCGGTCGCTGACCGAAAATGACCACCGCCCGCTTGCCGACAAGACCGTGCAGGGCGCCTATCCGCCGGGCTCCACCTTCAAGATGGTCACAGCCCTGGCGGCGATGGAGGCGGGGGTGATCGGTCCCGGCGAGACTGTCTATTGCCCCGGCTATACCCAGCTTGGCAATCGCCGGTTCCATTGCTGGAAGCGCGGCGGCCATGGCTATGTCCGCATGACCGAAAGTCTGCAGAAATCCTGTGACGTCTACTATTACGAGGTCGCCCAGCGCGTCGGCATCGACCGGCTGGCCGAAATGGCCCGGCGGCTGGGGATCGGTGCCCGTTTCGACCTGCCGATGTCGGCAATCTCCGAAGGACTTGCCCCCGACAAGGACTGGAAGCGGTCGAAATACGGCAAGGAATGGCTGATCGGCGATACGCTGAATTCTGGCATCGGGCAGGGTTATGTGCTGGCCTCACCCCTGCAACTCGCGGTGATGACGGCGCGGGTGGCCAGCGGTCGCGCCGTCATGCCACGCCTTGTGCGCGCCATCGACGGGGTCGATGTTCCGCTGGCCGAAGCGGTGCCGCTCGGGATCAATGCAGGGGGTCTTCGTGCGGTTCGTGAAGGCATGTTCGATGTCTCGAATTCCCAGCGCGGCACCGCCTACCGGTCGCGCATCGTCGACGACACGATGCGCATGGCGGGCAAGACCGGCACCAGTCAGGTGCGCAACATCACCGCCGCCGAACGGGCGCGCGGGGTCTTCCGCAACGAAGACCTGCCCTGGGAACGGCGCGATCACGCGCTTTTCGTCTGCTATGCGCCGTTCGATGCGCCCAAGGTCGCGGTATCGGTTGTCGTCGAACATGGCGGCGGCGGGTCGACGGCAGCCGCCCCCATCGCCCGCGACATCGTGCTTCAGGCGCTAAGCGGCGGCATGCCGCCCCTGACCGCCTATCCCGCCGATCAGCGCAACCGGATCGAGGCCGAGCGCGACAAGCTGCAGCTACTTGACCCCGAAGGCCCGAGTGGCGGGCAGTCGCGCGCATGAGTTATCTTGAATACAACGTCAAGACGGTGCCATCGGGCCTGCGCAAGGTTCTGCATGTGAACTGGCCACTGGTCCTTTTGCTGGCGGCAGTGGCGGCGGTCGGGTTCCTGATGCTCTATTCGGTCGCGGGCGGACGGATCGAGACCTGGGCCGAACCGCAGATGAAACGTTTCGCCATCGGCATCATCGGCATGCTGATGATCGGCTTCGTTCCGATCTGGTTCTGGCGCAACGTTTCCGCCGTCGCCTATCTCGGATCGCTTCTGCTTCTGGTGGCGGTAGAGCTGTTCGGCGATATCGGCATGGGTGCCCAGCGCTGGCTGGAAATCGGCCCGCTGCGGTTGCAACCCTCGGAACTGATGAAAATCGCGCTCGTCATGCTTCTGGCCGCCTATTACGACTGGCTCGACGTCAAGAAGGTGTCGCATCCGCTTTGGGTGCTCGTCCCGGTCGTGATCATCCTTGTCCCGACTTTCCTCGTGCTGAAACAGCCCGACCTCGGCACCGCGATCCTGCTTCTGGCCGGGGGCGGCATCGTGATGTTCGTCGCCGGTGTCAGCTTGTGGTATTTCGGCACCGTCATCGTGCTCGTCGTGGGGCTGATCTTTACCGTCTTCGAAAGCCGGGGCACCGACTGGCAATTGATCAAGGATTACCAGTTCCGCCGCATCGATACGTTCATGGACCCCTCAACCGACCCCTTGGGCGCGGGCTATAACATCACGCAGGCGCAGATCGCACTCGGCTCGGGCGGCTGGGCAGGCAAAGGGTTCATGCAGGGCACCCAGTCGCGGCTGAACTTCCTGCCCGAAAAGCACACCGACTTCATCTTCACCACGCTGGCCGAGGAGTTTGGCTTTATTGGCGCGTTCTCACTGCTTGCGCTTTATGTGCTGATCCTTGTCTTCTGTATCCAGTCGGCCCTGTCGAACCGCGACAGGTTTTCAGCGCTTCTGATCATGGGGATCAGCAGCACCTTCTTCCTGTTCTTCATGGTGAACATGTCGATGGTCACGGGGCTTATGCCGGTCGTTGGTGTGCCCCTGCCGCTGGTGTCCTATGGCGGAACCGCGATGATTATCCTTCTGGGCGGCTTCGGCCTTGTCCAAAGCGCCCATATCCACCGCCCGAGGTAACATGCCGATCACTGTCTTCTTCGCCGCCGGTCCCGCGAACTGGGCCGAGTATCGTGCCCCCCTGAACGCGGCCTTTGCGGAAGCCGGGCTCGATGTCGCGATGTCCGACAGCGCCCCCGATCCGGCGGCGGTCGATTACATCGTCTTTGCCCCCGGCGGGATTATCGAGGATTTCGGGCCTTTTATGAACTGCAAGGCGGTGCTGAACCTCTGGGCCGGGGTCGAGCGTCTGGTGACCAACCCGACGCTAACCCAGCCCTTGGCCCGCATGGTCGATTGGGGCCTGACCGAAGGCATGGTCGAATATGTCGTGGGCCATGTCCTGCGTCACCATCTGGGGATGGATGCCCATTTCCACGGGCAGGACGGGGTCTGGCGCAATTCGGTGCTGCCGCCGCTGGCGCGTGAACGCCCTGTTGCCATGCTTGGTCTGGGCGAACTGGGTCAGGCGGCGGGCCGCGCTCTCACCGCATTGAACTTCCCCGTGATGGGCTGGAGCCGCAGCGCCAAGGACATCGGGGGCATCGACTGCCATTCGGGCGAGGATGGCTTGGCCCATGTCCTCACACGCGCCGAAATCGTGGTCCTGCTGCTGCCGCTGACGGATGGCACCCGCAACATCCTGAATGCCGAACGGCTGGCGCTACTGCCCAAGGGTGCGGTGATCATCAATCCCGGTCGCGGCCCGCTGATCGACGACACAGCCCTGCTCTCGCCCCTCGATGCGGGCCAAATCGGCCACGCCACGCTCGATGTGTTCCGGACCGAGCCTTTGCCGCCTGACCATCCCTACTGGGCACATCCGAATGTCACCGTGACCCCGCATATCGCCGCCGATACGCGCCCGTCCAGTTCCTCCCAGGTCATTGCAGAAAACATCCGGCGCGGCGAGGCGGGCGAGCCCTTCCTGCATCTGGTGGACAGGTCGCGCGGGTATTGATGCGGCGGGTGCGGCCTATCTGAGCTTCGGTGGTCTTGCCGGGTCCATCCCCGGAGCGGCAGGCGCAATAACCTGCGCCTCTTCCCGCGCCGGTTCGGGCAGGTCGAACCGCAAGGACACTTTGGCGATCCGTGCCGCCAGCGGATCATCTGCACCCGGAAATGCGACGTCGATCTCGCCCGCCTCAATCCCGGAAAAGACCAGCGCCTCGGATACCGCCTTGGCAAGTGCCGCCTCGGCCCCATCCGCCGCCCCCTCGAAGGCCAGCATGTGACCGCGCCGTCCGTCCGTATAGGTGACGGCCACCAGATGCGCAGTGCGGGCAAGTCCGGCGAGCCCCGCCAGTTTCGCGTCGAGGGCCATGAACAGCGCTTCGGGCAGACCCTTTGGCGCTTCGGCTGAAACAACCCGCGCCTCGGCTGGCTTCGGCGCGTGATCGAGCGTTCCGGCCAGCCAACCCAAAGCCTCACCCGGCATCAGGAAGGCTGAAGGCGCGACGCCGAGATTGAGGCCGAGCCCCACGCCTTCGCCCGCCAGGGCCCGTGCGATCACCCGGCCCGGCAGGGCTGCATAGGGGGACGGCGCGCCAGTGAACTCGGCCAGCCGTTCCTCGCTATCGAAGGCCAGCGCGAATTGCCCCTCTTCCAGCGCGAAGACTTGCGGCGCGACGGTTTCCCCCACCGGTTCAGCCTCCAACAGCAGGTAGAGTTCCGCATCCGCCAGCCGTTCATAGAAGCGCAGCCGCGCCGCATCGTCATCCGGCGCCACCTCCATCGCGGCATGGGCGCGGTCCAGCATGGTTTCAGTCACGGCTCAGAACCTCGGTCAGTCGCGCCCGCGCCACCGGCAAAAGCTCGGCCTCGAACCACGGATTGCGTTTCAGCCAGCCGGTATTGCGCCAGGACGGGTGAGGCAAGGGAAAGACGCGCGGCGCATGGTCGCGCCAGCGGCTGACGGTCTCGGTCACGCCGCCCTTCGCCGCCGCCGCACCAAGATGCCAGCGATGGGCATAGCCGCCGACAAGGAAGACAATCTGCACATCCGCCAATCCAGCCATCACCCGCCCGTGCCATGCCTCTGCACAACGTTTCGGTGGCGGCAGGTCGGAGCCTTTGGCATCATAGCCCGGAAAGCAGAAGGCCATCGGCACGATGGCCACCCGGTCGCGGTCATAGAACCCCGCTTCATCCAGCCCGAGCCAGTCCCGCAAGCGGTCGCCCGACGGATCGGTGAAGGGCCGCCCGCTTTCATGTACCCGGGTCCCCGGTGCCTGCCCCGCGATCAGCACCCGCGCCGTGGGTCGGAACCAGACCACGGGGCGCGGGTCATGCGCTGTCGCGGTTCGCGCGAAATCTTCGGCACAAAGGCGGCAGGCGGATATGTCGTCGGTCAAAGCCATCCACCGCACTCTGCCGTGCTGCGTCAGTCGGGAAAAGGCGCAATTGTGTTATTTCGATATCTGTCGAAATTTCTCTTGCGCGACTTATTTATTTCTATAATTCTAGAAACATGAAACACATCATTGCTCATGATCTCTCCGTCGAAATCGCCGCCTCGACCTTCGCGGCGCTCGGTTCCGAACAACGGCTCGCCGTCCTGCGGACGCTGGTGCGTGCGGGACCCGTGGGATTGACCATCGGCACCCTCGGCGAACGCGCGGGCGTGACAGGATCGACTTTGACCCATCACATGAAGATCCTCGCCCAGGCAGGGCTGGTGACGCAGACGAAACAGGGTCGGTCAATCATCTGCGCTGCCGTGGCCTATGATCAGGTGCGGGCCTTGTCGAATTTCCTTCTGAACGAATGCTGTGCGGATAGCGACCAACCGGGGCATCGCCATGGCTGAGACGACCCATTCCCACAGCCACAGCCATTCGCGCCTGCCCGTGGACGGGCCATGGATCGCGCTGGCGGTTCTTCTCGCCGCTGTCGCGATCTTCGATTTCGCAGCCTTGTGGCCGACGATCCGCTTCACCGGCGGCGCGCTTTTGTCGACCGCCCCCTTCATCGCTTTCGCCGTCTTCGCCATCGGCTATCTGAAGGCGACGGGGGCCGAGGGGATCGTCGCCCGCGCCTTTGAGGGGCGTGAGACGCGGATGATCGTGCTGGCCGCCCTCATGGGCGGGCTTGCGCCGTTCTGTTCTTGCGAAGTCATTCCCTTCATCGCGGCGCTCCTTGCCCTTGGCGCGCCCCTGAGTGCGGTCATGGCTTTCTGGCTTGCCTCGCCGTTGATGGACCCGGCGATGTTCGCGATCACGGCGGGCACGCTGGGTCTCGGCTTCGCAGTCGCCAAGACGGCGGCGGCGGTCGGGCTGGGGCTGATGGGCGGGTTTGGCACGATGGCTTTCGCCGCCAGCCCGGTCTTCCGCGATCCTTTGCGCGTTCGTGCGGTGCCCGCCTGCGGAACCTCTTGCTGCAGCACGGAAAAGCCCTTCTCCGGCAAGCCGGTCTGGCGGTTCTGGCAGCACCCTGCGCGACGCGACACGTTCCGCGTCACGGCCACAGAAAACGCCGTATTCCTTCTGAAATGGCTGACACTGGCCTATGCTGTCGAGGCGGTGATGATCCGCTACATCCCCGCCGACTGGATCGCCGGCGTGCTGGGCGGCAGCGGAATCGGGCCCATCGTGCTGGGCGCACTGGTCGGGGCACCCGCCTATCTCAACGGCTATGCAGCCGTGCCGCTGGTCGATGCGCTGCTGGCACAGGGCATGTCGAACGGTGCGGCGATGAGCTTTATGCTGGCAGGCGGCGTCAGTTGCATCCCCGCCGCCATCGCGGTCTGGGCGCTGGTCAAACCGCGCATTTTCGCCGCCTATCTCGGCTATGCCTTCGCGGGCTCCGTTGTTGCCGGACTGGTGTGGCAAGCCATCGCCTGAGGTGCCGCCGACCGTTGCTCCAATGTCGGTTTTCCGTTAAGCCCGGGAAAACAGGGCCATAGCGGGGAGGGCGAACGCGCATGTATCGCGTCTGGAACTACGTCACCAATTATTCGCTGCTTTTGATCGCCGGGGCCCTGATCGCGCTCATATGGGCCAATATCGACGCAACGAGCTATCACCACTTCGTCGATTTCGTGATCGTCGATCACTTCTTCATCGGCCACGCGCATGAGGAAGGCGGCCACATCACCCGGACACTGACGCTGCACTACCTTGTCAACGATATCGGCATGGCCTTCTTCTTTGCCATCGCCGCGAAAGAGGTGTGGGAAGCGATCATCCTTGAAAATGGCTCGCTGCGCGGCAAGAAGGCGATGACGCCCCTGATCGCCACGGCGGGTGGCATGTTCGGCCCGATCGCGGTCTATCTCGGCCTTGCCGCCGTGATGGGTGTCTACGAGACGGTGAGCCGCGGCTGGGCGATCCCGACCGCCACCGATATCGCGTTTTCCTACCTTGTCGGCCGCATGGTCTTTGGTGCGGGGCATCCCGCGATCCGGTTCCTGCTGCTTCTGGCCATCGCTGACGATGCCGCGGGGCTGATCATCCTTGCGATCTTCTATCCGTCGAGCGAACTTGCACCGGAATGGCTGCTCCTCTCGTTCGGCGCCGCCTTTGCCGTGTTCATTCTGGCCAACTGGCTGCCACGTTATCTTGACCGCGGTAACCAGTTGCGCCCCAATTCCACCTGGGTCAGGCAAAAACTGTCGTTCTGGCCCTACCTGATCGCTGGCTGTCTGAGCTGGTACGGTTTCCAGGAAAGCGGCATCCACCCCGCGCTTGGCCTGCTGCCGATCGTACCGACGATCCCCCATGCCGACCGCGCTTTCGGTATCTTCGCCGAGGCCGAGCAATACCTGACCGACCTTCTGAACTGGATCGAACATCACCTGAAATATCCGGTCGAGATCATCCTGTTCTTCTTCGGCCTTCTCAATGCGGGTGTCGAGTTCAGCGCCATCTCCGAACCGACCTGGCTGGTCCTGATGGGCCTGATCATCGGCAAGCCGGTCGGTATCTTCCTCTTTGGCTGGTTCGCCGCCTATCCGATGCGGCTGGGCCTGCCGCAGGGCATGCGGTCGGTCGATCTGATCGTGATCGGCTTTGTTGCAGCCATCGGATTCACGGTCGCACTCTTTGTCGCTTCGGTCGCCTTCCCGGCCGGACCGGTGCAGGATGCCGCCAAGATGGGCGCGCTCTTCTCCTTCGGCGCCGCCATCCTGTCGATCATCGCGGGCAAGATGTTCCGTGTCGAAAAGGTCAACAGCTGACATGATGGGCACGGGTGCACCATAAAATGCACCCGTGCCGCCACAATGCGGGCAAGATCTGATTGTAGCTGCTATGTTAACGATCATAGCCTACTGATTGAGGCAGGCAGAGCAGCGCCAGGGCCAACGGATGCTCGAATTCGAGAATGTCAGCAAGTCCTTTTG
>NZ_JBARVQ010000610.1:0-6099 GCF_049646345.1 Albidovulum sp.
GGCCCTGATCATCGACCGCAGCGATCCGTTCATTCTGCAACGGGCCGCGATGACCCTGTTCCTGCTGGGCGAACCGGCAGCCGCGCTGCGCTATGAAGAGATTGCGGCCTCGGTCAGTGCGCGTGACAGCGAGATGCTGATGATCCACGGCATGATCCTGGCCTATTGCGGCGAACACGCGAAGGGCTCTGCCATGCTCGAAAGGGCCATGACGCTTGAGCATCAGCTTTCGCCCGGCCTGTACCTGAGCCTGATGGAGGTGCGCCACCTGATGGGGGATTATGCCGGAAGTCTGGCCGTCATGGAGATGATGCCCGACCCGCCCTATGTGGTCCGGCTTTACGAGGCCGCCGCGCTTGCGCGACTGGGGCGAACAGATGAAGCAAGGCGCATTCTGGATCAGGCTCCGGAAGGCTTTGATCATGCCAGGTTTGTCCGTGCGCATGTGCGCTCCTGCGCATTGGCCAGGGATGCCGAGAACTGGAAGGAAAGCTTCCGCTTGGCTGGTATTAGGGTCTGAGGCCCGGTTCCGCGTCTGGCGGGAACCGGGAGCCTCCGGCGGGGATATTTGCGGACGACTGATGGGGGATGCCAGCCCCGCCCGGTCACGCCGGGCGGGATGCGGCCCCCGGACGCCCGACGAGATAGAGCCAGATGAAACCGCTGACCCCGGCGATGAACGAAGCGCCGAGCACGCCGGTCTTGGCCATGAGCAGCAGTTCGGGCTGGTCGCCAAAGGCAAGCTGCGCGACGAAAATCGACATGGTGAAACCGATCCCCGCCAGAAGCGATGCGCCCATGATCTGGCTGAACCGTGTGTCGGTGGGCAATTGCGATATCCCGAGTCGGAGCACGATGTAGCTGGCCAGCGTGATGCCGAGGAGTTTGCCGAAGATCAGGCCGAGCGACACGCCAAGCACGACCGGGTGGCTGAGCGTTTCACCCAGCGAGCCGAAGGAGATCGGGATTCCGGCATTGGCCAGCGCGAAGATCGGAATGATCATGAAGGCCACCGGACCGTGCCAGACATGTTCGAGCCTTTGCAGTGGCGCCTCGACCCGCAGAACGCTGTTTTCGAGCGCCTGAACCTGGGTGCGCAGGGCCACGTTGGTCATGATGCTTTCGCCGGGCTTGTGGTTTTCATCAAAGGTTTTCATCAGCTTGCGCACATGGGCGCTGAACCTTTCGGGGTCGTATTTGGGGATCGCGGGAACGGTCATCGCCCCAAGAACCCCGGCGATGGTCGCATGAACGCCCGACAGGAGCATGAAGTACCACATCGCCACGGCGAGGATGAAATAGGGGAACGAATTGCGGATGCCGCCGAAATTGAGCGCCAGCAGCAAACCGAAAACCAGGAAGGCGGCGCCGAGCGGGGCAAGGCTGATCGAGCTTGTATAGAAGATCGCGATGACGATCACCGCGCCGAGGTCGTCGACGATGGCAAGCGCGACGAGGAACGTGACCAGTGCGGGCGGCACCCGGTTACCCAGAAGCGCGATGGCGCCGACCGCGAAGGCGATGTCGGTTGCCATCGGAACGCCCCAGCCCGCCGCCGCAGGGCCATCGGGGTTCAGCATGAAATAGAACAGTGCAGGCACGACCATGCCGCCGATGGCCGCGGCAATCGGCAGGATCGCCTTGCGCAGGTCGGCAAGCTCTCCGACAAGAAATTCCCGCTTGAGTTCAAGGCCGACGACGAAGAAGAACACCGCCATCAGCGCGTCGTTGATCCAGTGATGCAACGACATCTTGATCGACCAGTCGCCGAAGCCGACGGTCGCATAGGTCTTGAGGATCTGTTCGTAATGCGGCGCGAGCGGGCTGTTGGCGATCACCATGGCCAGCACCGCCATGCCCATCAGCAGGAGCCCGCCGGTGGTCTGCCGATGCAGGAATTCCTCGAACGGGGTCAGGATCTTGCCGAAGCTTTTTTCCCAGGGGGCGACGTATTCCCTGCCCTTTGACTGGACTGCCTCGGCCTGCTGGCTGCTCATTGATACCTCTTTCCCTCTTGTTTCTGCTGTTGGGGCTGCCGCCCGTACCGATACACAGATAGGTGAACCTCGGGATCGGACAAGTCCACCGGGCAGGTCGCGGCCCAAACGCGTCCCGGTGCCGCAGTTGCGCCGATGATCGACGGCGATTGATTTGCGCCGGGTGCATGCGCTATGTGTTCCGGGATTGGCGCGAATTGTCTCCGAACGGTTCGCAGAATCTCATTGTCCTGTTGTCGAAAGGTCCCACTATGCGCAATGTAAGAACATTTATCGCTATTCCGATCATCGCTCTGGTTGCAGGGTGTTCCAATACCGGTGCCAATTTCCAGCCGGTCATCGATGGTCCCGTCGGACCAAACTACAACCAAGACCTTGCGGCGTGCCAGAACCTCGCTGCGAGACAGGGTGCCTTTGATTCCAACACCGCCGGGGCAGCGCTTGCAGGTGCCGGGATCGCCGCGACGGGCACGGCCATTTTCAACAACAGAGGCACCAACGTGCGTGATGCGGCCGCCGTGGGCGCGCTTGCCGGGGTGACCGCCGGGGCGCTCCAGCAGAATTCCAACAAGGAAACGATCATTCGCAACTGCATGCGCCAGCGCGGGTATAACGTCGTCGGCTGAGGCTGATCTGCGGCCGGGCGCGCCAGATGGCGCCCCCGGCATTTCACGGCATTTGGATCTGTCGGCTGACGCAGCCTGAGCGATCAGGGCGGGCCGCTGCGCCCTAGGAGGTTGCGTCGAGGCTTGTCCGCCAGTCGTTCCAGCCGCCATCAACCGATGAGGGCGCGGCATGCCATTCTGCCATCGGCTGGCCCGTTGCGGGGTCGAGGCCGGGAATTGGCAGCATCATGATTCGCTTGCAGGCGCGTTTGTAGTCCTTGTCACTCAGAAAAGCCTCCTGGATGTCGTCCCAGTCGCGGCCGTCGGGATATCCGCCGCACATGTGGATGTCATCCGACTGGCTGAGCATTTCGTGGCTGACACCAGCGGGCATGACAATCACGTCGCCTGCCGCGATGCGCAGGTGCGTCCAGCCGCCTTCACCGACGGACAGGCTGAATTCCATCCAACCGTTCGCGCAGCCAAGGCATTCATGGGTTGTCGAATGAAAATGGGCATAGGTGTAGACCCCGGGATAATCCCAGTTGTTCGACCACCCGTTTTCCCGGAACCGTGCCTTTACCGCCTCTGCCCCACCGCCGGGGATCGCATTGCGATGCACCAGCAGCGGAAACCGGCTGTTGGGAATTTTTCCCTGCGGGCGAGATGTGAAACTTTCAGTCAGCATGTCCAACCTTTCATTTTGCATGGCATTCGCGGGCCCCATGTGGCCGTTCGAAAGCCCCGGTTTTGCCTGCTGCCCTGCCGGTGGCGCAAGCGCCTTGGCGATCCAGTTCGTGGTGCCTGAACGAAGGCTAATGCAAAACCGCCCGTGGCTCTATCGAATTGATGCAGGCCCGCGCTGGCCGGTCATTGCGTGCCGAGTTCCCCGCCAAGGCGCAGGACTTCCGACAGCAGGAGGTCGAGGTCCGGCCGCGTGGTGCGGTGGTTTGTCAGGTTCACGCGGATCGCGAGTTTGCCGTTGATCCGCGTGGTCGAGGGCGCGGCGGTGCCGCTTTCCTGCAGCGCGATGACGATGGCTTCATTCAGCGCATCCGGGTCCGCTGTCCCGTCGGCGGTGTAGCGGAAACAGACGATGTTGAGCGTCGCCGGTGCCAGCAGTTCGAGCCCGGGAGTGTCGTCGATCTTGGCGCCAAGCCATGCGGCCTGTTCCACGTTACGGGTGATCGCGGCGCCAAGCTTGTCGGTGCCATGTTCCAGCAGATGCGCCCAGATCTTGAGTGCGCGGAAGCCGCGCGACAATTCGGGGCCGAAATCGACCGGCCACGGGTTACCGGCGGCCAGACCGCGCGCGGAAGGCGCGAGGTAATCGGGGCGTTCGGAAAAGGCGCGCAGATGCGCGTCCCGGTCGCGGATCAGTACGCAGCCCGCGTCGTAATTGACATGCAGCCATTTGTGAAAATCGAAGGCGAGGCTGTCGGCCCGTTCCATCCCCTTCAGGCGCGGGCGGACGCGGTCGGACAGGATCGCGGTGGCGCCGAAGGCGCCGTCGACATGGAACCACAGGCCCTTGTTGGCTGCGATGTCGGCAAGGCCCGCAAGATCGTCGATGGCGCCAAGGTTGACCGATCCGGCGGTGCCGATCAGGGCGAAGGGGGTCAGACCGGATCGAGTATCCTCTGCAATCATTCCGCGAAGCGCGCGGAGGTCCATGGTGAAATCGTCAAGGCAGGGCACGATGCGCAGGGCGTCCGACCCGAGGCCCAGCATGTCGAAGGCCCGCGCGACACAGGAATGCGCCTGAGCGGACGCATAGCCGGTCAGGCGCACCCCCCCTGCCCCTTTGGTGCGGCTGTCGGGGCCGATCCTTGCGTCACGCGCGGCTTTCAACGCGATGATGGTCGCCATGGAGGTTCCAGACACGATGAGCCCGCCGCTGTCGGCCGGGAAACCCATCATCGCGCGGCACCAGTCGAGCACCTGCTTTTCGACATAGATCGCGCCGTGGTCGCGGCCGCCAAGGTTCGCATTCATCGCCGCGGCCACGATCTCGGCCAGCACGCCGCCGGGGTTGCCCGCGCCATGGACCCAGCCGAAAAAGCGCGGATGCGTGTTGCCGACCCCGTAGGGAAGCAGCGAGGCGAGTCGTTCGGCCAGTTCGAAATGCTGCATGCCCTCGGCGGGCAACCCTGCTTTCAGTCCGGCCTTCATGCCGTCGGGCAGCGGCGTCCAGACGCGTCCATCCCGGGCCGACTGCAACCGGTCAAGCGACCGGTCCAGAAGGTCGTGGGCGGCATCACGCAGAGCGCCCCAGTCGGCGGGGTCCAGTGTAGGGTCGGGCATCGCTGTCTCCGGCGGATCAGATGTGAAAGCTGGTGGCAGGAGTGTTAGGGACCGGGGTCGCAAGCGTCAATCGACACGGCGCAAAACCGGCGTGCAATCCGAAGCGCCTCCCCCTAGACTCTGCCCCGGATTCGAAGTTTTGGGACAACGGGCAGTGAATAAATGATGAAGTCTTTACTTGGTATACTCTTTCTGGCGGTCTCTGTTCTGGCAGGCAGCGCATCGGCGCAGGCAACCTGGGTGCAGATCGAGGCAAAGCGGAGCCTGAGCGATGCTCAGGATCGTATCCGCGAATATGCAAGCGGCCTGCAATATGTGAACGGCTTTGCGTTGAATTCTGGCTGGTATGCCATTGCCCTTGGACCGTTCACCCCTGTCGATGCCGAAGACCAGTTGTTGCGGTTGCGCGCGTCGGGCCGGATTCCGCGGGACAGTTTCATCGCCGATGGCAGCAATTTTCGGCAGCAGTTCTGGCCGGTGGGTGCAGTCACCTTACCCGCGCCGTTGCTGTTGCCCGATGCGCAGATCGAGGAAACAGCCGCCCCCGCCCCGCTGTTGCCGACCGAGGAAAGCGTCGCCGAAGCGCGCGACGGAGAGCGGCTTTTGTCACAGGCAGAGCGCGAGGACATACAGCGGGCGCTACAGTGGAACGGCGTCTACAGCGGCGGCATCGACGGCGCGATCGGACCGGGCACCCGCACTGCGATGGCAGCGTGGCAGGATGC
Source organism: Albidovulum sp. (assembly GCF_049646345.1). GTDB lineage: Bacteria > Pseudomonadota > Alphaproteobacteria > Rhodobacterales > Rhodobacteraceae > Albidovulum. The sequence continues at coordinate 5,632 of NZ_JBARVQ010000610.1, forward strand.
CAACCGGTTCGAGCCGACCGGCGTTCTGACCACCGCGCAGCGCCGCGATCTGGTGACGAGTTACCGCGATGTCCTGAATTCCGTGGGTCTTGCGCGGGTCCTTGACGCGAAGGCCGGGATCGAACTGGACCTGCCGATGGCGATGGTCGAATTCGAGCGCTATGACCCTCCCTTCGTTCATTACCGCGCGAAGGGCGACAGCGGCGTGCGCGTCCTGCTGATCAGCCAGACGGGGGATCAGGCGACGCTGGCCGGGCTCTATGACATCATGCAGACGCTGGAAATCGTGCCGTTGTCCGGCCCGCGCGAGTTGGGCAAGTCGAGCTTTACGCTGGAAGGCAGCAATGCCGAGATCAGTTCCTACACCTATGCCGCGCAGGCCGACGGCCGGGTCAAGGGGTTCACGATACTCTGGCCCGCCGGCAACGACCGCCGCCGCGACATGGCAATCGGCGCGATGCAGGCGAG
>NZ_JBARVQ010000611.1:0-4990 GCF_049646345.1 Albidovulum sp.
ACCGAACCGCGCGCCATATGTCAGCCCGATCCGGGACTTGCCGCAGAGCTTGCAGATACCGGCTGGGTTCCGGCGCCCGATGAAACCCAGAAGGTGGCCCTTGATCCGCGACTGACGGAATTGGCCACCGCCGGAACGCTCTATCCCGATCATGTGGTCTTTCTCGGCCCCGGCGTCTTTGTCGCGCCCGAGGGGGTGAGCGTGGCCCAGGCGCTGGAGCGTGCCGCCGCCACTGTACCATCACGCAAACTCATCCTGTTTCCGGGGCGTGGTGCGGCCGTGCCCGAGGACGGCCCCGCCGCCCTGCATCCCATCGCCCGCACGCTTGGCGATGTGCTGCTGCGGATCCCACCCGGTATCGATGTCCGGCCCTTGCCCGATGCAGAGGTCGCGGCCCTTCTCGACTGGGATGCTGAAAAATACCGGCAGGCGCTGGCAGGTCCACGATGAGCGACCTTGCCCTTGGCATCGATATCGGCACGAGCGGCATTCGGGTCGCGGCCCTTGCGGCCGATGGAACACTGCAGGCAGGCGCTGCGGCCAGCCATGCCGAGATCGGCGAAGACCACCGCGCGCCGCAGGTCTGGGCGGATGCATTGCGCCTTGCCCTCGACCGTCTTGGCCAGACGGTCGCGCTTGGCCGGATCGGCGCGGTCGCGGTTGACGGAACATCGGGCAGCGTGCTCGGGCTCGACCGGTCCGGTGGGCCCGTCGGCGGCGCGCTGATGTATAATGACGCGGTATCGGACCCGGATATCCCCACGCGCATCGCAGCATGGGCCCCGGCGGCAAGTGCCGCACATGGCCCGGCCTCAGCGCTTGCCCGGGCGCTGGTGCTGCAGGACCGGCCCGGCGTGATCCGGATCGCCCATCAGGCGGACTGGATCGCGGGGCTGCTGGCCGGGGCACCCCTGCCCGGCGACGAAAGCAATGCGCTGAAAACCGGTTACGACCCGGTCGCCCGGCGCTGGCCCGACTGGATCGGGGAGACGGGGCTTGCGCCCACGCTTCTGCCGGAGATCGTGCCAGCCGGTGCCGCGACCGGCGTCACATCCGGCGCATTTGGTTTGCCCCGCGACGCGGTGCTTGTGGCGGGCGTGACCGATGGCTGCGCCTCGTTCCTTGCGACCGGGGCCGCACAGCCTGGCGATGGCGTCACTGCACTCGGCACGACGCTGACCATCAAACTTCTGTCCGACCGGCCGGTTTTCGCACCCGAATACGGCATCTACAGCCACCGGATCGGCGATATCTGGCTTGCGGGCGGGGCCTCCAATTCCGGCGGCGGGGTACTGGCGCAGGTCTTTTCGCCCGAACGGATCGCCGAACTGTCCAGCCAGATCGATCCCGCTTCGGACAGCGGCTTTGACTATTACCCGCTGCCTTCACCCGGTGAGCGGTTTCCGGTCAGCGATCCCCATTTCCAACCCCGGATGACGCCACGCCCCGAAGAGGATGCCGCATATCTTCACGGGCTGCTGGAAGGCATCGCCCGGATCGAAGCACTGGGATATCGGCGGCTTGCCGAACTTGGCGCGCCGGCCCTTGCCGCACTTTATTCCGTGGGCGGCGGGGCAGAAAACGACACATGGTCAGCCCTGCGCCGCCGGATCACGGGCGTCGCGCAAAGGGCGGCGGCCTCCACTCAGGCCTGCGCCGGGGTAGCGCGGCTTGCCTTGCCGCATCTTTCACGATGACCCGGCGCATTAACGGAGTGTCGGAGGTCATCGGCAGGGTGGATGCCGTCTGCGTCGATCAATACGGCGTCCTGCATGACGGCAAGACCGCCCTTCCCGGTGCGCGCGACTGCCTTGAGCGGATCAGGGCCGCCGGATTGCCCGTCCTGGCGCTGACCAATTCCGGCAAACGCGCGGATGAGAATGCCGCGCGTCTGGAGCGGCTGGGTTTTCCCCGGCACCTCTTCACCGGCCTTCTCAGTTCCGGCGAGGTTGTGTGGCACATGCTGCGATCCCGGCTGGAATGCGGTGATCTGGCACCCGGCGCCCGGGTCTGCCTGCTGTCACGCGACAACGACCGCTCGCTGGTCAGCGGTCTGGATCTGACGCTTGTGGCACCGGGATCGGATGCCGATCTTGTCCTGATCGCGGGGATTGAGCCGGAAAGGCACAGCCGGGACGCGTATCGGGCACTTCTGTCAACACATGCGAAGCGGGGCGTCCCGGCAATCGCTGCCAACCCCGATCATGTGATGTATACCTCCAGCGGCGCGGCTTTCGGCCCGGGTGCCGTGGCGGATGACTATCGCAGTGCCGGGGGGCATGTTCATGTCATCGGGAAACCGTCCCCGGACTTCTTTGCCGCCGCTTTGGATCGGTTTGACGGGATCTCCCCCGGCCGGGTTCTGATGGTCGGCGACAGCCCGGTTCACGATATTGCAGGCGCGAAACAGGCCGGGCTGAAGACCCTGCTGATCGAAGGCGGGGTTCAGTCCGGCCTCGGGACGACCGGCACCGCCGATTATGTGCTGGAAGCGCTCCGCTGGTAGCGATCCCGCGGCACACGTCCCGTCAAAAGGGCAGCGGATGCGCCTTGTGGGCCGCCGCAATCTCGGTCAGCACATCCTCGGACAGTTCCAGCTCTGCCGCCGCGAGCGCATGAGTAAGCTGGTCCACGGTCGTCGCGCCGAAGATGGGGATCACCGGAAAGGGCCGCGTCAGGGTCCAGGCAAGCGCCATCTGCGCGGGGTCGATCCCGTGGCGATGCGCTATGCCGAGATAGGCTGAAACCGCCTCCCACACACGCGGAGAGATGCGGCCGCCAAGTTCGGGATTTGCCTCGCGCCGCGATCCGGCCGGGATCACATCACCCGCATATTTCCCGGTCAGAAGCCCCGCCGCCAATGGCGAAAAGGCCAGGAGCGTGACCCGTTCATTATGCCCCAGCTCGGCCAGATCGGTGTCATAGAGCCGACAGAGCAACGAGTATTCGTTCTGCAGCGAAACCGGGCGCGGCCCCCTGCCCTCATCCGAGAGCCGGATCCATTGCGCCATGCCCCAGGCGCTTTCATTCGAAAGCCCCCAATGGCGGATCTTGCCTTCCTTGACGAGAGCGCCCAGCGTTTCAAGACACTCGGCCATGTTGTCAAGAACCGCCGCCCGGTCCTGTTTCGACGGGTCGTAATGCCAATACTGGCGGAACATGTAGCTGCCACGATTGGGCCAGTGGAACTGATAAAGATCGACATAGTCGGTCCTGAGCCGCGTCAGTGAACGCTCAAGCGCCCTGCGGATCGACGGCCCGTCAATCACTTCCCCCTTGTCGCGCGCGACCGAGCCTTCCCCGGCAATCTTCGTGGCAATGACCCAGTCGCCGCGATTGCCGCCCGTCCCGATCCAGTTGCCGATGATCTCTTCGGTCCGGCCGATGGTTTCCTTGCGGACCGGATTGACCGGATACATCTCGGCCGTATCCATGAAATTCACACCGCGTTCGGTGGCGATGTCGATCTGGCGATGCGCCTCGGCCTCGGGCGTCTGACTGCCCCAGGTCATGGTGCCAAGGCAGAGAGCGGAAACCTCAAGATCGGTCGGCCCCAATGTGACGCGCTGCATGTCTTTCTCCCTCTCTCGTCGGCGGACCTTGGCCCGATGGGTCGCCCGGCGTCAAGCAACAGTCAGGTCAATCTCGGCATCTCTGAACCCATAGGCATGCATCATCCGCCGATGAGCGGGGCTGCCAAGATACCGGGTCAGAACCTCATCGACCTCTGCCCGCAATGTTCCGTCGGCAAGCGAAAAGGCAAAGGCCCCGAAGGCAGGCGACTTTTCTTCCGGCGGCACCGCGACCGCCTCAAGCCCCCAATCGGGGTGCCGGAGGATGAACCCGGTATGGGCGCGCGCGACGCTGGCATAGGCATCGGCCCGTCCGTCCCGAACCGCGGCGGCAGCGTCAGGATAGGTGTCGAACATCTTCACCCGCGTCGCCGGAATACCGGTCTCCAGCGCAGTCCGATGCTGAACCTGATCGCGGATCACCGCAAGAATGGCGCGGTCATCGCGCAGGACCCCGCTATACCCGCTCAGCCCCATCGGATTGCCCTTCCGCACGAGCAAGCCGTCGGCAAGTGCCCAGATCGGGCGACTGAAAAGCGCCACCCTCTGCCTTGCCCCGGTCGCGAACAGTCCCGTCGTCATACGCCAGCGGCCGTCCGCAAGGCCGGGCAGAAGGGCCGCGAATTCCGTCTCGACCGGATCGAAACGGGCAATGCCGAGCGTCTGGAAAACATGACGGGCAAGATCGACATCGCAGCCAGTGATGCGCCCATCTTCCCCCCGATCATTGAACGGCCGTTCGATCAGATAGGCAAATCTCATGTCTCGCCCCCGCCATCCGTTGCCCCATAGCTGGCGATCTTGACCGCCAGCACCTCATCGCATCTGTCCAGAAGGGCACGACGGCGCTGCAATTCTCCGGCATGGGCCAGAAGGATCGCGCGGCGCTTTGCCACCGTCCCGCCGCCCGATTTCGCAAGTGCCGTAAAGCGTTTCATCTGGCGCAACGGCATGCCGGTTTCGCGCAGCCAGTAGAGCAGCGTCAGCCAGTCGACATCGCGCACGCTGAAGTCCCGGTGACCATCGGGGCCGCGCCGTATCTCGGGCAGCATCCCCGATTTCTCGTAGTAGCGGATCGTGTCTGAGGACAACCCGCACGCCTCGGCCGCTTCGGATATCTTCATTGCCGTTCTCCTGATGCGCGGACCGGTCTAGCAGGTTGGAGCAAGTCCAGGTCAAGGATGGCACTGGCGATATCGCGAACAGAAATATTGAGAACACAACAAGAACACACTATCCTTGCCCGATGACGCGCCAGACCCTTGCCCAGATCATCTCACGTCAGAACCGGCGGCCCCGTCCGGGACTGCCCTTTCTGGGCGCACTTACGCTTGCCCGGGCGCGGGTGCATGAGTTCTGCGGCCCGGCCCGGCGGACGCTGGCGCTGATGGCGGCGCGGAGCACGCAAGGCCCGGTGC
>NZ_JBARVQ010000612.1:0-5282 GCF_049646345.1 Albidovulum sp.
GCTATCACCTGATCACCTCGATCAATCGCGTGACCGGCTTCCTTGGTCCGCAGGGCAAGCCGATGCCGATGCGCGACGAAGAGGTCAATCAAATCCTCAACCGCGTTGAGGAAGGCGAAGCCGCGCCGCGCAACCTGATCCGCTTTGAAGTGGGCGAGCAGGTGAAAGTGACCGACGGGCCGTTCGATGGCTTCTCGGGCATGGTCGAGGATGTCGATGAGGATGCCAGCCGCCTGAAGGTGACGGTGTCGATCTTTGGCCGGCCGACGCCGGTCGAGCTGGAATTCACGCAGGTGCAGAAAGTCGCCTGACGTGCAAGCCGGTGGGAGGCGACCCTGGATTAAATCCGGGGGGACCGGACCACTAAACTGCACCCCTTCGGGTGCCAGTGATGAAGGAGAGGCCAGATGGCCAAGAAAGTAGTCGGCAGCCTCAAGCTGCAAATCAAGGCGGGTGCCGCAAACCCGTCGCCCCCCGTTGGCCCGGCTCTGGGTCAGCGCGGCATCAACATCATGGAATTCTGCAAGGCGTTCAACGCCAAGACGCAGGAGATGGAGAAGGATTCTCCGATCCCGACCGTGATCACCTACTATGCCGACAAGTCGTTCAGCTTTGAGACGAAGACGCCGCCGGCGTCCTTCTACCTCAAGAAGGCGGCCGGTCTGAAGCCGGTGGGCAAGCGCAGCCGTCCGCGTGGTTCGGAAAAGCCGGGTCGTGAGACCGCTGGCTACGTGACCGTCGCCCAGGTGCGCGAGATCGCTGAAGCCAAGATGAAGGACCTTTCCGCGAACGACGTTGAAGCCGCGATGCAGATCATCCTCGGCCCCGCCCGTTCGATCGGTATCGAGGTGAAAGGGTAAGTCATGGCCAAGCTCGGAAAACGCACAACGGCGGCGAAGGCCGCTTTCGAAGGCAAGTCGAACCTTTCGGTCGAGGATGCCGTCAAGCTGATCAAGGGTGCCGCGTCGGCCAAGTTCGACGAGACGCTGGAGATCGCAATGAATCTCGGCGTCGATCCGCGTCACGCAGACCAGATGGTCCGCGGTGTCGTGACTCTGCCGAATGGCACCGGCAAGACGGTGCGCGTGGCGGTCTTTGCCCGTGGCGCCAAGGCCGATGAGGCCACGGCGGCGGGTGCCGATATCGTCGGCGCCGAAGATCTGATGGAGACGATCCAGTCGGGCAAGATCGAATTCGATCGCTGCATCGCGACCCCGGATATGATGCCGGTCGTCGGTCGTCTGGGCAAGATCCTCGGACCGCGCAATCTGATGCCGAACCCGAAGGTCGGCACCGTGACGATGGACGTGAAAGCGGCTGTTGAAGCGGCAAAGGGCGGCGAAGTCCAGTTCAAGGTCGAAAAGGCCGGTGTGATCCATGCCGGTATCGGCAAGGTGTCGTTCGACGAGGGCAAGCTGGCGGAAAACGTCCGGGCCTTCATCGACGCGGTTTCGAAAGCCAAACCCACAGGCGCGAAGGGTGCATACCTCAAGAAGGTGTCGCTCTCGTCGACCATGGGGCCGGGTGTCAGCGTCGATCTTGTGTCGGCAGGTGCCCAATAAGAATTCACCGGGTCCTTGACCCGATGAATGGCGGGGCGGAAACGCCCCGTCCTGTCCGAGACGGAGGGTGGGGGAAACCCCATAAATCCTTCCTGAGATGGGGAACGAGACGAGATTTACCGGGGCAAGCCTCGGGTGATCCTGGCCTCGGGACCATCACGGACCCGAACGTCGCGGAGTAAATCCGGGACAGAACTGAGCCGGGGGGAAACCCCCATACTTGGAGTGAAACTGTGGATAGAGCCCAGAAAGAGAAAGTGGTCGAGGAACTCGGCCAGATCTTTGAAAGCTCTGGCGTCGTGGTGGTTGCCCACTACGAAGGCATGACAGTTGCTCAGATGCAGGACCTGCGCGCATCCATGCGTGAAGCGGGTGGGTCCGTCCGTGTCGCCAAGAACAGGCTCGCCAAGATCGCCCTTGAGGGAAAGCCCTGCGCAAGCATCGGCCAGCTTCTCACGGGTATGACCGTACTCGCCTATTCCGATGATCCTGTCGCTGCTGCGAAGGTCGCGGACGCCTATGCCAAGAAGAACGAAAAGTTCGAGATTCTTGGCGGCGCCATGGGTGAGACGGGTCTGGACCAGGCCGGTGTCAAAGCTGTGGCCGCCATGCCGTCGCGCGAGGAGCTTATTGCTTCCATCGTCGGCTGTATCGGCGCCCCCGCTTCGAACATCGCCGGGGCCATTGGCGCACCTGCTTCGAACATCGCGGGCATCCTTTCAACTTTGGAAGAGCGGCAAGCCGCGTGAGCAATCCAGTGCCTTCGTGGGGTGAAACCCGTCGTTGGAACACATACTTAGGAACGGAACAGAGAAATGGCTGATCTGAAGAAACTCGCCGAACAAATCGTGGGCCTGACGCTTCTCGAAGCGCAGGAACTCAAAACCATCCTCAAGGATGAATACGGCATCGAGCCGGCTGCCGGTGGCGCCGTCATGATGGCTGGCCCGGCTGCTGGTGCTGCCGAAGCCGCTGAAGAAAAGACCGAATTCGACGTCGTCCTCACCGACGCCGGCGCACAGAAGATCAACGTGATCAAAGAAGTGCGCGCGATCACCGGTCTCGGCCTGAAAGAAGCCAAGGACCTCGTTGAGGCCGGCGGCAAGGTCAAAGAAGGCGCGGCGAAGGCCGAAGCCGAAGAGATCAAGACGAAGCTCGAAGCGGCTGGCGCCAAGGTCGAGCTCAAGTAATCGTCCGGGGCTTCGGTCCCGACGCGCAAATCTGGCTGGGTCCGGGGGTTTCCCGGGCCCAGCCGAACCTGTCTTGGAAGGGGCATCCGCTGTCCTTAGGTCAAGGATGCCCCTTCCAAGGCGAGGTTAACGGTTCGGGAGCCCTCCGGTGGGACGGAGGGCATGAATTGAACCGGCTCCCTTATTCGCAAGCGGCGCGGCCCCGTGTCCCCGACGGTCCGCACCCGCGAAGAGACGAAAGGTGACGACGAGCATGGCGCAGGCGACCGTTGGCCAGAAGCGTATCCGTAGATACTTCGGCAAAATCCGTGAAGTTCTTGAGATGCCGAACCTCATCGAGGTTCAGAAATCCTCATATGACCTCTTCCTGAAATCCGGCGACCAGCCCCAGCCGCTTGACGGCGAGGGCATCAAGGGCGTCTTCCAGTCGGTTTTTCCGATCAAGGATTTCAATGAAAACGCCATCCTGGAGTTCGTGAAATACGAGCTTGAGAAGCCGAAATACGATGTCGAGGAATGTCAGACCCGCGACATGACCTATGCAGCGCCCCTGAAGGTGACGCTGCGCCTGATCGTATTCGATGTCGACGAGGATACCGGCGCGAAGTCGGTCAAGGATATCAAGGAACAGGACGTCTACATGGGCGACATGCCCCTGATGACGCCGAACGGCACTTTCATCGTCAACGGCACCGAGCGGGTCATCGTTTCCCAGATGCACCGGTCGCCCGGCGTGTTCTTCGACCATGACAAGGGCAAGACCCATTCGTCGGGCAAGCTTCTCTTTGCCTGCCGCATCATTCCCTATCGCGGTTCCTGGCTCGACTTCGAATTCGACGCCAAGGACATCGTGTTCGCGCGCATCGACCGCCGCCGCAAGCTGCCGGTGACCACGCTGCTTTATGCGCTCGGCCTCGACCAGGAAGGCATCATGGATGCCTATTTCAACACGGTCGATTTCAAGCTGAAGAAGAACAAGGGCTGGGTGACCAAGTTCTTCCCCGAGCGTGTGCGCGGCACGCGGCCGACCTATGACCTCGTCGATGCCGCTACGGGTGAAGTGATCTGCAAGGCGGGCGAAAAGGCCACGCCGCGCATGGTCAAGAAGTGGATCGACGACGGCAAGATCACCGAACTGCTGGTGCCCTTCGATCATATCCTCGGCCGTTTCGTCGCCAAGGACATCATCAACGAAGAAACCGGCGCGATCTATGTCGAGGCCGGCGATGAGCTGACCCAGGTCGTCGACAAGGATGGCGAGATCACCGGCGGTACGCTGAAGGTGTTGCTCGACAATGGCATCACTGCGTTGCCGATCCTCGATATCGACAATGTCAATGTCGGTCCCTACATCCGCAACACGATGGCCGCGGACAAGAACATGAACCGCGACACCGCGCTCATGGATATCTACCGCGTCATGCGCCCGGGCGAGCCGCCCACGGTTGAGGCCGCCTCGGCGCTCTTCGACACGCTCTTCTTCGACAAGGAGCGGTATGATCTTTCGGCCGTCGGCCGGGTCAAGATGAACATGCGGCTCGACCTCGACCGGCCCGACACCCAGCGCACGCTGGATCGTGGTGACATCATCTCCTGTATCAAGGCGCTGGTCGAACTGCGCGACGGCAAGGGCGAGATCGACGATATCGACCACCTCGGCAACCGCCGGGTGCGTTCGGTCGGCGAGCTGATGGAAAACCAGTACCGCGTCGGCCTGCTGCGCATGGAGCGCGCGATCAAGGAACGCATGTCCTCGGTCGAGATCGACACGGTCATGCCGCAGGATCTGATCAACGCGAAGCCGGCTGCGGCCGCGGTGCGTGAATTCTTCGGCTCTTCGCAGTTGTCGCAGTTCATGGACCAAACCAACCCCTTGTCGGAAGTGACCCACAAGCGGCGTCTGTCGGCCCTCGGGCCGGGCGGTCTGACCCGTGAGCGCGCGGGCTTTGAGGTGCGCGACGTGCACCCGACCCACTATGGCCGGATGTGCCCGATTGAAACGCCGGAAGGCCCGAATATCGGTCTGATCAACTCGCTGGCGACCTTCGCCCGCGTGAACAAATACGGCTTCATCGAGACCCCCTACCGCACGGTGAAGGACGGTCAGGTGACGGATGAAGTTCAATACATGTCCGCCACAGAAGAGATGCGCCACACGGTCGCTCAGGCCAACGCGCAGCTTGATGAGAACGGCAAGTTCAAGAATGACCTCGTCTCGACCCGTCAGTCGGGCGAATTCATGCTGAACTCACCCGATGTGGTGGACCTGATCGACGTCAGCCCGAAACAGCTGGTTTCGGTTGCCGCCTCGCTGATCCCGTTCCTTGAGAACGACGACGCGAACCGCGCGCTTATGGGGTCGAACATGCAACGTCAGGCCGTGCCTTTGCTGCAAGCAGAAGCACCGCTTGTTGGGACGGGCATCGAAGAGGTTGTGGCACGCGATTCCGGTGCCGCCTACATGGCGAAGCGCGCAGGCGTGATCGACCAGGTGGACGCATCCCGTATCGTTATCCGTGCAACCGAAGAC
>NZ_JBARVQ010000613.1:0-9564 GCF_049646345.1 Albidovulum sp.
AAATGTGATGTCATTCAGGGCCGTTGCGGCGGAGGCTTTGAACAGGGTTGGCCCTTCGATCATGCCCCATTCCACCAGATGAGGAGAGACCCCGGAATTCTTGGATGCAAACACCGCAATCAGGATAATCGCCGAGACATATTCAGGTGTGGATGTCGTGATAATGGAAAATGCGGACAGGACACGGTCGGCGAACGACCCCTCGCGCATCCCCGCAAGGATGCCGATCAGAAGGGCCAGAGGCACCATCACGCTCATCACGGCCAGCATCAGGTAGCCGGTTTTGCCCAGACGGTTGACGATGGCTTCGGTGACTTCGATCTTGAAGACGCTGGAAAACCCAAGCTCACCCTGAAGGAGGCCGCAATAGCGCGGCGCGATATCGGCCGGGCGCTCGGGGCGGGAACAGCGAGAATGCGTTACGCCATCCGGGTCGGTCAGCTTGGGCGATGCGACAATGCCCAGCCACTGGCCATAGCGGTTGACGATATGCTGGTCATATCCGCGCTCTGCCAGCCATTGGGTCACTTCCGCGTCGCTCATCCGGGCGTTGGCCTCGGATTTGGCAAGCTTTTCAAGGTTTGGCGTCAGATTTGTCAGGAAGAACACAATGAATGTCAGACAAACCATCGTGAGCAGCATCACCCCAAGACGACGCAATATGAAATGAGCCATGGATTCACCTGTGGACAGAGGGTGGTACCGGCCCGAAGGCCGGTACCGGTTGGCCGAGCGCGATCAGACGCTGGCCCAGCCCCACTTGTAGAGCTGCGGGAGGAAGGAAATATGCGGTTCCGCACCGATGACATCCGCGCGGGATGCCCGGAACAGGGACCGCCAATACGGCTGGATGATCACCGCATCGTCAACCATGATCTGTTCCAGCTTGGCCATCACTTCGCGGCGCTTATCGGCATCGGCAAGGGCCACGGCCTGCTCCAGAAGGGTATCGAATTCAGGGTTGGAATACCCCGCCTCGTTCCACTTTGCAGAGCTTTGATAGCAGATCCCATAAAGCTGCACGCCAAGCGGACGGTGGTTCCAGTCGGTGATGCTGAAGGGGTACTTTGTCCAGTCATTCCAGAATGTCGATCCGGGCATGACTGTCCGTTTGACCTTGATCCCGGCCTCACGCAGCTGAATAGCCACCGCATCGGCGGTATCCTTGCGGAACCCTCCGTCGATGGAGATCAGCTCATGCTCGAAATCCGCCATGCCGGCTTCTTCCATCAGGGCCTTGGCGCCTGCGGGGTCATGTACCGGCTTGCCGATATCGGCATATTCCGGATGAGCGGGGGCGACATGGTGGTTCTCGGCCGCGCTGCCCTTGTTGTTGAACCCCAGCTCAAGCGTCAATTCGTTGCTGACCGCCATTTGCAGCGCCTTGCGCACGCGCAGGTCCGCATAGGGTTTCATGCCGTCAACTTCGGCGTTCTGGTTGCCGCGAATGACAACCGTTGAGCCCGTGTCAATGGATTTGACCTGCCACCCCAGAGCTTCCATCAATTCCAGATGTTCGCTGGGCGGGTTGTAGGTGACGTCAACCTCTTCAGCCTCAACCGCACCCAGAACAGCAGAGGTGTCAGTGCCGTAATCCAGGAATTCGAACCGGTCGACCCAGGCGCCGGTACCTTCACCCCACCATGTATGGTCGGTATTGCGTTCCACGACAGCCCGCACGCCGACTTCAAATTCAACAGGCCTGTACGGGCCCGTGCCGATCGGGTTCGAAAGCATGGTCTCGGGCGTATAGCTTTCCGGCACCACCAGGGCAGGATAGTCTGCAAGGCTGGGGATGACCGTGATGTCGGAAGATGCACAGGTCAGTTGGACCGTATGATCATCCACAACCTTGATAGCCCCCGCAGCGGCCTTCTTGGTGTCACTGTCCACAAGCGAATTCAGGCGGGACGCCATGGCGTTGCCTTCCACTTCAGCGTCGCACCAACGCTCAATATTGCGCGCGACGTCCTGTGCTGTGAAAGGTTCGCCATTGTTCCATGTCACACCCTTGCGGATGTTCAATGTGTAGACGGTTGCGTCGTCATTGACGGACCAATCTTCCAGCAGACGCGGCTTGAACGTCCCGTCATTATTGTATTCGACAAGGTATTCCAGCCAGTTGGACGCAACCATCGCCATCGCGGCGAAATCAAGTGTGCGCGTGTCTTTCAGCGCGTGAACGCCGACTTCCAGCCGCATGGTGCCGCCCCTGGCGGGTGTGGCGGCCTGCGCCGGTGTTGCCATACCCAACATTCCATAGGCGGTTGTTGCCGTGGCCCCAAAGGCACTGGCCAGCGCCAGGAACTCACGGCGATCAACCTCGCTCCCGGACCGCGCGGAGTGTGCCGACTGCTTCAGGGATTGGGGGAGCGGTTGCCCCTTACGGTTTGTAAAGTTCGAGAATATTTTCATGTCTTCCTCCCAGTTTAGAGGCAATATGTCTCTGGGCAGCTGACGGGGGCAGGATGGCTTGCGGGTGGCCACCAGGCGAACAGAGACTCTTGCTGCAATGACGGTGACGCTGAAACTTGTTCCACGCAAGATTCGATGCAGAATAAGAAAAATACATGAAATACATGTCCATGGTTTATGATAAGATCGGGATGGAAGTAGTGTTGCCCGAACTTGTAAAATACAGCGCCCGGAGGATTTATCCCGGTGCCGTTGATCCCTGACGTCATGGAACGCGAACGATCTCGGCCGTGCCGTTGGCTTTGAAGCGGGTCAAAATGACCTGCCGGATTGGTATCCGGCCCGCCGTTCCCAGATTTCCCAAGCGACGTGCCGGGCAAAGTGCGGTCCCCGGTTTCGAGACTTTGCAATCGGGCAGTTTTCTTTGCATTCCCACCCGGTCTTGCAGATCGGAATGATCGGCAGAGAATCACGACCAATGATGGCCGAGTGGCAACGGCGCGTGTCAAAGAACCGTCAGCGACAACGGTGCCCATGAGCGACCGGGCGAAATGTCAGGCATGCAGCGGCTTGAGTCGGCATATCGGCCGCCGGTCTCGCTGGCGATGCACGGGGAGCACCACGTCACCGCCGCTGGCCGCCGCGAAAACCGGTATCGCATTGGGCGAAAGATTGCGCAGCCCTCCGAATGCCGGTTGCCGCGCCACCCCAGGGTGCACGCAACCGTACAGCTTCTGTCGCGCATGGTGCGATGGCTGTTCTGGGCTACTATAGCGTTTCACGTTTACATTGAATCAGAGTTCGAACCTTTTTCGTTCGAATTCTGATATTTGTAATATCAACGAAAACCCGAAACGCTTTAGTCGCCCGTCTTCTCGATCTCGTAGCGCTGAAACAGACGGTTCTGCGACAGGATAAACACAAACATTAACGCCATAAGGCCAAACGTCTTGAACAGAATCCAGGACTGGTCCGACATCGTCCGCCAGATCACCTCATTCAAGATCGCAAGCCCGACGAAAAAGAAGGTGAAGCGCCTGGTAAAGATCATCCAACCTTCGTGTTGAAGGGGAATCATCTCCTCCATCACCAGAGCCAGATAGGATTTTCCTCGCAGAAGACCGAAGCCGAGAACACCCGCGAAGAGGAGATAGAGCAAGGTGGGCTTCATCTTGATGAAACGGCCGTCATTCAGCCAGATCGACAACCCGCCGAAGACAATGACCAGCACAAGCGTCGTCAGCTGCATCGGCGAAAGACGCCCCGTCAGCCTCCACAGGGCAAGGGATGAAATCACGATCATCAGAACGAGCGCGGCTGTCGCCACGACAAACCCGCCATATTCCGTCCCGCCAAATGTGAGGGTTTTTCCCTTGAGCCACACGAATATGGCAAAGAATATGAGGATCGGACCGAATTCCAGCCCCGCCTTCAATCCCGGTTTGATCTTCTTGCCGGCCATTGGCCCTACCCCGTCAGTTTCACGATCACGGCCCCTGCCGCGATCAAAGCCATCAATGTCAGCCTGCGCGGCCCGACCCGGTCGCCAAGCATGAGCCAGGCGATGAGGGCGGCGAAGACCGTCGAGGTCTCACGCAGGACCGCCGCCTCGCCCACCTTGTCGAGCCGCGTGGCCAGAAGGATGGCCCCGAAGCTGAAATAGGCGGCAAAGGCCCCGGCCACACCCCGCTTCATCAGCGGCACGATCTCGGAAGACGGCAGATGCCGCCAACGCCGCCACGTATAGACCGGCATGAAGATGCCGTCGATGAAGAAGAACCATGCAAGGAAGGTGAACGGGTCCGCCGTCGCGCGGATGCCATAGGCGTCATAGGTCGTGTAGGCAGCGACGAACATGCCGGTGACCACGGCCCAGAACAGTGCGGGCCCCATCGTGTCGCGGTCAACGGTTATGGTGCGGAGGTTGTAAAGCGCGAGCCCGAAAATCCCCGCCATCAGCGTCGCGACACCGGCCCACTGACCGGTGGTGAACTGCTCGCCAAAGATCAGCCCGGCACCGAAGACGGCAAAGAACGGCCCGGTGCCGCGCACGACCGGATAGACAACGGCATAGGCGCCGCGTTGATAGGTCATGGCCTGGCTGACCTTGTAGCCGACATGGATCACGAACGCGCCCGCAAAGATCGGCCACATATGCGGCTCGGGCCAGGGCACGACAAAGAGCGCGAAGGGGGCGGCAATGATCCCATAGCTTGCATCGATCGCCGCCCGGCTGATCCAGGGATCGTGCCGCCCCTTCTGAAGCGCACCGAAAAGTGCATGCAGGAAGGCTGCCATCAGCGCGAGCCCCAACGCGAAATGGCGCCCGGCCTCGGTGCCTTCAAGCGAGATCAGCCAGGCGCTCATGGCCGCAAAGCCGGGGAGACGCTGCCTCCCCGGACCCCTCCGGAGTATTTCCGAACAGAAGAAGCAGAAGGGGTCATCCCGCTATCAGTCGCCGCTTCCCACCAGCGCCCTTGCGAAATCCTCGGGGTCGAAGGGTGAGAGGTCATCGATCTGTTCGCCCACACCGATCGCATGAATCGGCAGGCCGAATTTGTCAGCGAGTGCGACGAGCACCCCGCCCTTCGCGGTGCCGTCGAGTTTGGTCATCACAAGGCCCGAAACATCGGCGATCTTGCGGAAGATATCGACCTGGCTGAGGGCGTTCTGGCCAGTGGTGGCGTCAAGTACCAGCAGCGTGTTGTGCGGCGCATCCGGGTCCTTCTTGCGGATCACGCGGACGATCTTGGCCAGTTCCTCCATCAGGTCCTGACGGTTCTGCAAGCGCCCCGCCGTGTCGATCATCAGAAGATCGGCGCCCTCTTCCTGCGCCTTCGTCATCGCGTCGAAGGCAAGGCTCGCGGGGTCCGATCCTTCGGGCGCGGTCATCACCGGCACCCCTGCCCGTTCCCCCCAGACCTGCAATTGTTCGACGGCGGCGGCGCGGAACGTATCGCCCGCGGCGATCACCACCTTCTTGCCTGCCGCGCGGAACTGGCTGGCAAGCTTGCCGATCGTCGTGGTCTTGCCCGAGCCGTTGACGCCGACCACGAGCACCACCTGCGGTTTGGTCGTGTAAAGCGGCATGGGCCGCGCGACCGGTTCCATGATCCGGGCAACCTCGGCGGCCAGCAGGTCCTTGATCTCGGGCACCGAGAGTTTGCGGCCCATCCGCCCTTCGGCAAGGTTGGCGGCAACGCGCAAGGCGGTCTCAACCCCCATATCGGACTGGATCAGCAGTTCCTCAAGGCTTTCCAGCATCGCATCGTCAAGCACCCGGCGCGGAGCGGCTGCGGCTGCGGGGCGCTTGAAGAGGCGGCCGAGGAAGCCCGGGCGTTCGGCCACGGGGTCGTCGGAAACCGCTGCCGATTGCACCGGGATGTCCACCGGTGCCGGGTCCGGCAGTTCGACGGGCGCAGGTTCCGACACTTCCGGTGTTGCGGGCGGTATCTCGACCGGAGGCGCGGGTGGCACTTCCGGTGCGGCTGGGGGCAGTTCGACCGGTGCGGGCCCCGGGATTGGTTCGGGATCGACCTCTGGTACGGGGTCGGGCATCGGTGCCGGGGCGGGCTCCGGTTCGGGCATCGGAACCGGTTCTGGTTCTGGTTCGGGCGTCGGGTCCGGTTCGGGGGCGGGCTCCGGCGCAGCTATGGGGGCGGATTCCGGCGCGGGTGCAGGCTCTGGTTGTTGTTCAGGTGCTGCGACCTGCTCCTCCGCCGCGTCCTCCGCCCCTTCGGCAACAATCGCCTCCAACCCCTCTTCGAGCTTCGATGAGGATTTGAAAAGCTTGTCCTTGAGCTTCTTGAAGAACGACATGCGCGGCCCCGGCTGGTGGTCTTGTCCCCACCTATTACGTTTCGAGTTTAAATTGAATCGGAATTCGAACCTTTTTTGTTCGAATTCCGACACTTCTTTCTCGATCAAAACTCGAAACGTCTTAGTCCTTTCGTGTCCGCGATGGAAGGGTCAGAAGGGCGGGTTGGCGGCCATTCCCAGAAGGATCAGCGCCTGACCCGTCCAGTAGGCCGCCCAGAGCGCATGGCTCAAGAGCCGGTTCAAGGCGGCGCTTTTCACGACGAAGAGGTCGAGCGACAGAAGAAGATCGGAAGCGACGAAAAGAACCGCACCGGCAAGTGCAATCTGGCGGTCCGGTCCAAGCGTCATTGCAGCCAGCGCCATCAGGGTGATGACGACCACATAGGCCCGAACCGGCCAGCGCAGCGCCCCGGTCCGGGGTGCCAGCCATAGTTCAGTAGATGCGCCAAGCACCAGAAGCACCAGCGCCGGGTAGAGGGGTGGCAGCGTGCCCGGCACCCAGAATTCAGCAGCATAGGCGAGGTGGCCAGCGGCAAAAGCTCCCATCCCCGCAAGGAAAGCCTTTTCCCCGGGGCGCGATAGGAAGAAGTCACCCAACGCCCCAAGCGCCAGTCCCGCGATGATCAGCGTGGGTGCCCCAAATCCGGGCGCGGCAAGCGCGAGGGCCGCGACCGCGCCGGTCTTGATCAGGCTTTTCGGCCATGAGGTTTCGCGCCAACAAAAGGCAGCCTCATATAGCAAGGCCAGAAATGCGGCGCAGATGAACAGGGCTGGTGCGGTCATGATCCCTCCGGATCCGGCGACAAGGCCATGGGCCAGCGCCCGGGTCAATCATTCGCGCCCCGTGACGTGGCGACACGAACGGGGCTCGACTGCGGCAGCGGGATTTGCGAGGTTTGCGCCTGCAAGGAATGTATCGCCCATGGTTCTGAACCGCCTTTCCCGACTGACTGGCCGCCGCAAGGATGGCAGAGCGATGCCGGATGCCACCCCATCGGGTGCGGAGGATGCGGCCATCGCATCGGTCCTGTCCGCACTCTCGGACGATGGCAATGATCGGCAGGCGGAAAGGCCCCATCCGGCGCCTGCGGAAGCTGGGACATCCCCCCGGCCCGCCGCTGCCGCACCCACATCCAGCCAAGACCGTGTCCGGGCTGCCTGGGCGCCGTGGCGGCCCCTCAGCCCCTTCCTGCTGGCGACGCTCGCCCCCGTTCCGCTTCTGATCCTCGCCGCTGTGGCGGGTGGCGTCTGGAGCTTGCCCGCCCTTCTGTGGATGACCCTTTTCCTTCACATCGCCGACGAAGTGGCAAAGGAACGTGGCCGGACCGGGCCGGACCCGTTGGCTGCGACCACTGCCGACCGGCTGTCCGTGCTGCTTGCAGCGGTGCATTTCGCCCTGATGCTGATCGGCCTCTGGGCGCTGTCGGGCGGCACGGGGCTGGGCCTTTTTGACGGCATCGCCACCTTCATCGCCTTCGGGCTCTGGTTCGGGCAGGTGTCGAATTCGAACGCGCATGAACTGATCCACCGTTCCGACCGGCGGCTTTTCGGGCTGGGCGTGGCGGTCTATATCTCGCTGCTGTTCGGCCATCACAGCTCGGCCCACCGGCTGGTCCATCACCGCTTCGTGGCAACCCCCGACGACCCCAACACCGCAAGCGAAGGCGAAAGCTTTTACGCCTTTGCCGCCCGTGCCTGGCCCGGCGCCTTTGTCGCAGGCTATGAGATGGAGAAGAACCGCCGTGAAAAGGCCGGATTGACGGGTCGGGCGGGGCTCAACCCCTATGCGATCTATATCGGCGGGGCTGCACTGGCGCTGATCCTCGTGATCTGGCTGTTCGGGCTCGATGGGCTGCTGGCCTATCTTCTGCTCTGCGCCCATGCGCAGGCGCAGCTTCTTCTGTCGGATTACGTGCAGCATTACGGGCTCTTGCGGCGGGACCTGCCCTCGGGCGGGCTGGAACCTGCGGGGCCTGCACATAGCTGGGACGCGCCGCATGCCTTTTCGGGGCTGATGATGCTGAACGCGCCGCGCCATGCCGATCACCATGCCCATCCCGCGCGGCCCTACCCCGAACTGGGGCTGAACCCGGTGACCGAAACGCCCCGCCTGCCCCATTCGCTGCCGGTGATGGCAACGATCGCGCTGATCCCGCCCCTCTGGCGCCGGATCATGGACCGGCGGCTGGCGACCCTGCGCCGCCGCGCCGAGGCGTAAGCGCCGGTGCTGGCCTTGGCGGCCGCTTTCTGGCAAGCTCGCACGACAGATCCGGAGGCATGGGCATGACCAGTCTGAAACACCTTGTCGGAGCCGCCATCGCGCTGGCAGTCAGTGCCCCCCTTCACGCGGCCGAACCCGGCGGCCCGCTGACCGCGGCCGAATTCGAGGCGGCAACGGCGGGCCGGACGCTCTACTACAATTCCGGTGGTGAACCTTACGGCGTCGAGCAATACCGGCCGGGCCGTCAGGTCGTCTGGGCCTTTCTCGGCGATGATTGCCGCAAGGGCGAATGGTACGAGGATCAGGGCTTCATCTGCTTTGTCTATGAGGACAATCCTGCACCGCAATGCTGGACCTTCTGGCAGTCGGATCAGGGCCTGCTGGCGAAATTCAAGGGCGACCCGTTCGGCCAGCCGCTGATCGCGGTCGAGGAAAGCCCCGAACCGATGGCCTGTATGGGACTGGATCTGGGGGTCTAAAGCGTTTCGGGTTTTCGTTGAGATAACAAGCATCAGAATTCGAACGAAAAAGGTTCGAATTCTGATGCAATGTAAACCCGAAACACTATAGGGCGGTTCGGTTTGCGTTGAGAGTGACAGCACCATAGATCGAACGAAACCGGCGCTAGCTTTGAGGCGGTTCAAAGCCTGAACGCCTTAGGGCTGGTGCGGTGCAAGGGAACGGGATGAACAAAGTCAGCGAACATTACGAGGCCTATCCCTATCCCGAACGCCGTCCGGCAGATGAACGGAAGCGGCTGATCACCGGATCACCCTCACATCCCCTGGAAATGGATCATTTTCTCTGGGGCGGCAAACGTGACTGGTCGCAGCCGCTCCGCGCCCTTGTCGCGGGTGGCGGGACGGGCGACGCGGCCCCGCTTCTGGCCGGGATCGACGGGCGCAAACCGCTGGCGGCATTGACGTCGGCAGCCCGGCTTGATCCGTTCGCCTTCAACGCGCTCTGGCGTCCGGCAGAACGGAGGTTGGTTGAGGCCGGTATCCTGCTCTATTCCCGGCTTCTGGCCTGACCCCTGAAAACCGGATGCGGATCGTCCTGCATCCCGCCCCCCACAATCGTTCCATACATCACCCCTCCTGACACAATGC
>NZ_JBARVQ010000614.1:0-5366 GCF_049646345.1 Albidovulum sp.
GCATCAGGATCTGGAACAGCGACTGCATCAGGTTCTCCGGCAATTCAGGTCGCGATCAGAGGTAAGTGGTAAGGGCTGCGCGCGCAACCATCTTACGCAACGTTGCCGGTTGACGACGGGGCAGGACTGCGGCACCCGGGCGTCATCGCCCGTCAGGAGGTGCCGATGTATCCCTTCATCCGCATGATCAAGGAAATCGCGATCAGCAGCCGTCAGGCACCGCTTGGCCTGACCGAGGCGCACCGGTCGCATCATATGTGCTGGCCCTGGGATCTGGATCTGTGGGTTGAGTTGAACAATGGCCGGACGCTGACAATCTTTGATCTGGGGCGCATCCCGTTGGCGATCCGCACCGGGCTGGCCCGGGTTCTGCGACAAAAGCGCTGGGCGATCACGGTTGCGGGCAATTCGGTGCGCTATCGCCGCCGGGTGCGGATGTTCGACCGATTGGAGATGGTCAGCCGCTGCATCGGCTGGGATGATCGCTTTATCTACATGGAACAAAGCATGTGGCGCGGGGCGGAATGCACCAGCCACATGTTGCTGCGCTCGGCCGTGACCTCATCCAACGGGATCGTCCCGCCGTCAGAACTGCTGGCAGCCCTTGACCAGCAAGCCGAAAGCCCGGCCTTGCCCGACTGGGTTCTGGCCTGGATTGAGGCCGATGCCAAACGGCCCTGGCCGCCGGTGACGTAGCGGCGCAGCGCCACACCGGTTGCACCTGCTTGCGCGCCGTCCCCTTTTCGGGCTTGATCGCCCGCAACTGAAAGAGGGGCGCGTGAATGTCGGTATCGGCGAAGAAACGGATCTGGGGCTGGTGGTTCTTTGACTGGGCCAGCCAGCCTTACAACACGCTGCTTCTGACCTTCATCTTCGGCCCCTATTTCGCCGAACTGGCCCGCGACTATTATCAGGCCAATGGCCTTGAAGTGGAAGCATCGAAAGCCGCATCGCAGGCCTATTGGACGGCGACCCAGACTGTCACCGGCATTATCATCGCCATTCTTGCCCCGGTTCTGGGTGTCGTCGCCGACGGCCGTGGGCGCAAGATGCCGTGGATCTGGGTCTTTTCGGTCATGTACGTGGTCGGGGCGTTCCTGCTCTGGTGGGCGATCCCCGGTATGCCGACCCTGTTCTGGGCGGCCTTCTGGTTCGCCTTCGGCTTCATCGGAATGGAAATGGCCACCAATTTCACCAATGCGCTGATGCCGTCGCTTGCCAGCCATGAGGATATGGGCAAGGTCTCGGGCACCGGTTTTGCCTTTGGCTATTTCGGCGGTGTCATCGCATTGTTCGTCTTCCTGCTGTTTTTCGCGGAAAACGCCGAGACGGGTAAGACGCTGATCGGCATTTCGCCGGTCTTCGGGCTCGATCCGGAAACGCGCGAAGGCACCCGGTCGGTGGGGCCCTTCACCGCGCTCTGGTACGTCGTTTTCATGGTGCCTTTCTTCCTTTGGGTGAAGGAACCCGCAGTGCAGGGCGGCAAGAAGGTGGGCGCGGCACTGGCCGGGCTGGGCCGGGCCATCGTCGCGCTGAAGCAGCGCCCGAGCCTTCTGGTCTTCCTGATCGCCTCGATGTTCTACCGAGATGCGCTGAACGCGACCTATGCTTTGGGCGGGGCCTTTGCCTCGAACGTCATGGGCTGGACCGTGATCCAGAGCGGCACATTCGGCATTATCGCCGCCATTGCCGCGACCATCGCCTCATGGGCGGGTGGCAAGCTTGACAGCTCGGTCGGGCCGAAACCGGTGATCATGATGTCTGTCGTTGTGCTGACACTGACCATCATCGTGATGATGAACCTGACGCCGGACACGCTGTTCGGCGTGAAGCTGCCTGACGGATCGCCCTTGCCAGACATCGTCTTTTATGGTTGCGGCGTGGTCATTGGCGCCTGCGGCGGCATCGCGCAGGCGGCCAGCCGGACGCTTATGGTGTTCCATACCAGCGAGCATGACGCGGCGGGCGATTTCGGGTTCTACGGCCTTTCGGGCAAGGCGACGGCCTTTCTTGCTCCGGCCCTGATCACCTGGGCGACGCTGGAGATGGGCAACGCCCGTCTGGGAATCGCGCCGCTTGTAGGCTTGTTCCTGATCGGATTTTTGTTGATGATATGGGTTAAACCCAGAGGAGAACGCCCGGCATGAAAATTGGTGGTTTTCTGATTTGCATGATGTTGCTGGCGCCGTTTGCTGCTGGCGCAGAGCCGCTCGCGAACCAGTTGTTCGGCGCGAAGCGGTCCGCATCGGCGCAGAAAGCGCATGCCATCGGAACCTATGCCAAGGGTTGTGGTGCGGGCTTTGTGCAGCTTCCCGAATCCGGGCCGACCTGGCAGGCGATGCGGCTGTCACGGAACCGCAACTGGGGTCATCCGGAACTGGTGCAATACCTCGTCGACCTGTCCGCCCATGCCCGCAAACTGGGCTGGGCCGGGCTTTATGTCGGCGATATGAGCCAGCCGCGCGGCGGTCCGATGACCAGCGGCCATTCCAGCCATCAGATCGGGCTTGATGCCGATATCTGGATGCTGCCGCCGAAACGCCTGAACCTGAGCCGGGGTGAGCGCGAGAAGATCAGTTCGATCTCTGTCCGCACCAACGATCAGACCCGCGTCAATGGCAATTGGACCCCGACGCATCATGCGCTGATGAAGGCGGCCGCTTCCGATCCGCGCGTTGACCGCATCTTTGTTGCGGCGGCGGTCAAGATCGCGATGTGCAAGACGGCGAAACGGTCGGACAAGGCGTGGCTTCAGAAAATCCGCCCGCTTTACGGCCACAACACGCATTTCCATGTGCGGCTGAAATGCCCGAAAGGGTCGGGCCTGTGCCAGACGCAGACACCGACGGTGTCTGAACTGTCCAAAGGCGGTGAGGGCTGCGATGCGACGCTGAACTGGTGGGTGACCGAGTATCTGGACCAGCTCAGGAACCCGCCGAAACCATCGAAAAAGACCAAGAAGGCGCCACCCAAGAAGGGCGCGCGCCAATTCACGATGGCGGATCTGCCACAGCAATGCTCCTCTGTTCTCGCCTCCAACTGATCGCGGCCTGCGCGCTGGTTCTGGCGGGCGGGGCCTCGGCCCTGCCGCGTGCCATCCAAGTCGGAACCTATGTCTGGACTGGCGAAGACCCGCATTTCGGTGGGTTCTCGGGCTTCGATCTGGACGCAGACGGGCTTGGCTTCGTGACCATATCGGATTCTGCGGCAATCTATGCTGGCCGGTTGTCACGTGATGAAATGGGCGTGGTGACCGGTGTCGCGAGCGGTGACCCCATCGTGCCACCATCGCATCATGGAACCCCCGTCGCCCACCCGATGGATGATGCGGAGGGGCTGGCGATCAGGCCGGACGGCACTCTTTTCGTTTCATACGAGACCCATAACCGGATTGCGGAGTACCGGGATGGCGGCAAAACCTGGGTGAAGGAGTTCTGGCCCACAGTGTTCCGGCTTCTTCCGCTGAACAAGGGGATCGAGGCGCTGGCGATTGCCGGGGATGGCGCGCTTTACGCGTTGCCGGAGGCGTTTGGCAGGATCGGTGACCCAATCCCGGTTTTCCGGTTGCGCGACGGCGCGCTTAAGACCCCGTTCACCTTGCGCCGCGATGGCGGCTGGCAGCCGGTGGGGGCGGATTTCGGGCCGGATGGGCGGCTTTACGTGCTGGAACGCGACTTCTGGCCCTTCATCGGCTTCATGAGCCGGGCGCGGCGGATCACGCTGGCGGGGGACACGGTCAGCGCCGATGAGATCCTGTTCGAGACCAGCGCAGGTGTGCATGATAATCTGGAAGGCATCGCCGTCTGGCAGGACGAAAGTGGTGCGATCCGGCTGACGATGATTTCGGATGATAACTTTCTGCCGGTCCAGCGGACCGAGATCGTGGATTACCGCATCGTCGAATGACTTGACCGGTAAGGCGCGAGGGCTTACACGCCGCCCGTTCCCATGATGGGACCAAGTCTCCGCGACCTTGTAAAAAACGGACAGATACATGACCCGCAAGCTTCTTCCCGGCATTCTTGCCATGGCCGCCATTGTCGTGGCCGCGAATATCCTCGTTCAATATGTGATCGACGACTGGTTCCTGACCTGGGGCGCCTTCACCTATCCGTTCACCTTCCTCGTGACCGACGTCATGAACCGCGTCTATGGCCCCGCCGCCGCGCGGCGTGTGGTTCTGGCCGGTTTCGTCGTCGGCGTGATCTGTTCGCTGATCGGCACCCAGATCATCGGTGAATTCGGCCCGCTCGTGACCTTGCGCATCGCGCTCGGCTCTGGGCTTGCCTTCCTAGTCGCGCAGCTTCTGGACGTTTCGATCTTCGACCGGATGCGCGAAGGTGCCTGGTGGCGTGCGCCCTTGGTGTCGACCCTTGTCGGATCGGCTGTCGATACCGCAATTTTCTTCACCATCGCCTTTTCCGCGGCGCTGATCTTCCTCGAACCCGCCAATGACGTTTCCTGGGCAACCGAGATGATCCCGCTTCTGGGCAAGGGCCCGGTCGTGCCGCTCTGGGTGTCCCTGGCGACGGCGGACTGGATCGTGAAACTGTCACTCGCTTTGGTCGCGCTTTTGCCGTTTCGAGCAATTGTTACAAGAATGACGGCAAAAGTTGCGTAAAAACATTTGACAGACACAAAATCTGTGGCAGCCTGTGGATAACGGCAACGCAGAGAAAGGAGGTGATCCAGTGTCTAGAGTGATATTGGAGAGAAGTGTCGGGACAGTCAGGGGGGCGTTGACCCGAGGGTAACATCTTGGGCTTTGAACCTTGACTGGGCCTTGTCGATCTTCGACACCCTAACTGGCCCATCTCCGTAGATCTCGGAGGGCCGTTCCAACCCGGAGCGGCCCTTTCCGTTTTCTGGCGATTGCCGCAAGCGCAGGCGGGGCAAAGATTCAGCCTGAGTTTTGGGTTGAGCCCATAGCGGACATTGCCCCATTCGCAACGCAAGCCGGGCGGGTGCCTGCCCCGTGGGGTGGCGCAGCGACCGTTCTTCGGCGTGGTTTATGGTGGCAAAGCTCCTCTGACCTCATGCGATGCGCGGGGCCGCCAAAGCGCCAGCCCGCCGGGACGGGCAGGCGCTCGCCCGGCGCCTTCGGCTTGTTCCCGGGCGGGTGGCACTTCGGTTTAACGGTAGCAACGTCCCGATGGCCGAATTTAAATCTGAGACACCGGCGGAAGTGGACTTGGCTTTCGTGTCGAACTACACCAATTCCATGCTGCGCATCTCTGACGATATCACCCTTGCCGACTGGGAGCTGACCGAGAGCTTTTCCCGGTCCTCGGGTCCGGGTGGACAGAACGTCAACAAGGTCGAAACGGCGGTGGAACTGAGGTTCGAGGCCGAGCGTAGCCCCAATC
>NZ_JBARVQ010000615.1:0-2469 GCF_049646345.1 Albidovulum sp.
CCGCTGCAAAGACGCCAACCCCGCCAATCCCCATGAACAGCAGCACCTGCCCGACAGGCATTGTTCCGGTGAGGGTCTTGATAAAGGCATCCTCGACCGAAAAGGCGGCCATGGAAAAGAGGATCAGGAGAATGCCGCGGATGTTCTCCAAGGGCTCAGTCCTGGCCCTTGGACGTCTCCGGCACGCCGAACAATTCCAGCCGGTGGCCCTTCAGCCGGTAGCCAAGCCGTCGGGCGATCTTTTCCTGCAGGGCTTCGATTTCGGGATCGACGAATTCGATCACCTCGCCCGTGGTCAGGTCGATGAGATGGTCGTGATGCGCACGTTCGGCATCCTCGTAGCGCGCGCGCCCGTCGCCGAATTCCAGCTTGTCGAGAATGCCCGCCTCGTCGAAAAGCTTCACGGTCCGGTAGACCGTCGCCAGCGAGATTTTCGGATCGACCGCACAGGCGCGGGTATAGAGCACTTCGGCATCGGGATGGTCGTCGGACGCCTCAAGAACCCGCGCGATGACCCGGCGTTGCTCGGTCAGCCTGAGGCCCTTGGCCTCACAACGTTCGATTATGGTTTGCGTCATGCGTCATGTCCGTCCCGGTCGTCTCACGGGTTTAAGGGAAATCGGGCGGGGCGAAAAGGCGGAAACGCGCGGCAGATCCTCACGCCGCCCAAAGGCCGCAATCCGGTGAATGGATGCGTCGGGTTGCTCGTTTCAGTCAGTGTGGTCGCTGCAACCGTCTTTCGCCGAACCACAATATCTGTTGCGAGCGTGTGAATGTGGGAACCAAAAGGTCGGCGGCGAATGCAATTCGTGTTCTGGTCGAAACATTGTGAAATGTGTAAGCACGCGGCATGGAAAGCAATTCGCAAGATATCCCGTCGTGGCGTTTGAGTGTTGCCCCGATGATGGATAGGACGTGTTTGTGCTTAAATTCAATGAGTTAAGCGGCGTCGTGTGCTCAATGTGGGCAACCTGAAATCGCCTTCTGGCGCGCTCTGTCGGGGATTCTGCGGTTTAACTGGTTTGATCCAATTGCGGCTCGTTTGAACGAGCAAAACTCACATTCCCCCCTAAGCCCCGCAAAAGGGGTGGTCTCCACCTTTCCCAGATGTGGCGAAAAAGTCTTAGACGGGATCAGGGTCGGTTTGGGGTAATGGCGGTGAGTAAATGTGAACCCGTACTGGCGCGTGAACTCGATCATACCAGCAACCAGACGTTCCTCGTCGGCAAGCCCCCGCGGTAATCGCCGATGCGTGGACCGGTGTTGGCCCAGGATACGGCAAACACGACGCTCAGAAACCTTCAATTTGCTGCGGACGAGGTTGATGCAAGCGCGACAACACGAGGGGCTCAGAAGTTTCCCCGTGCGGCTTCCGAAAGGATCAGCTTATCGAATGTCAAATCCGACACGGCGCGACGAAGCCGCTCGCTCTCTTTCTGGAGTCGCTTCAGTTCTTTGAAGTTCTTTGAGTTGCTCTGTACCCATTTCACCGTACGTCTTCTTCCAGCGACAATAGGTTTGTTCAGTCACACCGATCTGTATGATGGCGTCAATCCGAGGTATCCCTTGCCCCATCAGAACTTCAACTTGCCGTAACTTCACGACAATTTTTTCGTGTCTCGGTCTCTAAATGGCCGTACTTGGTCCTCCGCTTTCCTAACTATAAGGGCGGACCACTTCAAAGGGGGAGGCTCACGTATCCCCTCAAGGACTACGATTAGCCAGAAACCCTCGCATTGCAAAACAACTCATTCTGTCTCAGGGGCAGTGACGGAATACAATAGCTGGCGATCGGCACCGACAGCGCATGCGAGAGGGTCTGTAGCGTGGTCAGCGAGGGCTAGGTATTGCCGTTCTCGATCTTCGAGAGCATCCCGATGAACAGGCCCGTAGGCTGGGCCACGGTAATGCTTTGTTGTTTGCGCGCAGTGCGGACCTGCCGCCCGATGGCGACCTCAAGTACATTCTCGCGCGGGTCTTCGCAGGTGCGGTGCGGGTCTCGCGTAAGCTTGGGGGTGTGGGGCGTCATAGGCGGCGGTGTCCGGCGGCAGTTTGCGGGCACGGTAGGGCAGGATTTTCCTTTTAGGAAAAAATTTCGGCTGCCGGATAAAGGGGGCGGGCGGCGGCGGTTCCTATGAAATCATAGTAAAGTCAGATGGTTGGATTGCAGGATCACTGTTTTCGCGTGTGCTTCCTGCCAAAAGGCATTGGCTTTTCGGCATAGATTCGGACGCCCGTCCTTATGCCTTTCGGCGCGCAGACCCAGTGCCCAAAGGACCGGACCGCTTTCTAACTGTTTGGCGCATGCGCGGCGGTGCGGGGTGCTGCAGTATTGGCGGGTAATGCATTCAGGGGTGCCCGTGACACATCTTCCAGTGACACAGACCGAGGTGGTGATCGGACCGTTCCGCAGACAGATGTTTGCCGAAGGTCTCGCGGTAATGTTGCGCAGCGAGGCCAACCTGAATC
>NZ_JBARVQ010000616.1:0-1785 GCF_049646345.1 Albidovulum sp.
GAACAAGACGATCAGGGCATAGCCGACACCGATGCTCCAACCGCGCCGGAGCGCGGCCCCGGGCGTCCTGCAGTGCCTGAACAGGGCGACCGCCAGCGCGAAGGCAGGAAGCGCCAGAACCGGCAGCGCAAAGGGCACTTGGCCCAACCCGGCGGCGACGCCACACAAAAGCGCGACCCCCGTGCCGCGCCAGCCCGCGACCAGCCCCGCCGGCACTGCCGCATTCATTTCGTGGCGGAACCCGGTAAACGCACCCGCAGCCGCTTGATCCGGCGGGGATCAGCCTCGACCACTTCGATTGCTAGGCCCGCAGGATGCTGCACCACCTCGCCGCGCGCCGGAACCCGGCCCATCAGCACAAAGACCAGACCGCCCAGCGTGTCGACTTCCTCGTCCTCGTCTTCGCCGGCAAGCTTCATGCCGATCTCGGCCTCGAAATCTTCAAGCGGCGTCTTGGACTGAACAAGGTAGACGCCGGGTTTTTCCTGCGTCCAGTATGCGCCTTCCGCGGTGTCGTGCTCGTCCTCGATCTCGCCGACGACCTGCTCGATCAGATCCTCGATCGTCACCAGACCGTCAACGCCGCCATATTCGTCGATCACAAGCGCCATGTGCATCCGTTCACTCTGCATCTTCTGCAGCAGGATGCCGATGGGCATCGAAGGCGGTGCAAAGATCAGCGGCCGAACCATACCCTTCAGCGAGAACCGCGGCCCCTTGCCGTTGAAACCGTGCTTCAGCGCGAAGTCCTTGAGGTGGACAAGCCCGATCGGCGTATCCAGCGTTCCGTCATACACTGGCAGACGCGTCAGGCCGCTCTTGCGGAACACCTCAACCAATTCGTCTTTCTTGATGTCGACGGGGACTGCCACGATCTCGGCCGTCGGGATGGCCACGTCGTCAAGGCGCATCCGGCGCAGGTTCGCCATGCCAAGCGCCGACAGGCCCGGCACCGGGCGCTGACCCGCGGACTTGGTTCCGTTGACTTGTTCCTCGTGACTGTCCGAGGGCGTTTTGGCACCAAATAAGCGGCCAAGAAAGCCGCGCTGCCTTTTACTGTCAGGGTCTTGCGCGCTCTGCGCTGCGTTAGACCCGCCTTCTGCGTCGCCCATAGGTCCTTTCCAAATGTCCAGAGCCATGATCGCGGCCCTAATCTACCCTATATGGGTCCGGAAGCCCCAGAAGGGCAAGTATCCCGGCCTCTATTCCTTCCATCAATGCGGCATCTTCGTCGCGAATGTGATCATAACCCAACAAATGTAACGTTCCATGTACCAGAAGATGCGTCACATGGTCCCTGAGCGGTTTTCCCGCATCCTCCGCTTCGCGCCGGCAGGTTTCGTAGGCGATGGCGATGTCGCCCAGTTCCTCCGGCGCATCGGGTGGCGGGACGGACGGCAGGGTCGGCTGCCCTCCCGCGGTATCGGATGCGCGATCTTCGGCCGGCCATGACAACACGTTGGTCGGCTGCGGCTTACCCCGGAAATCGGCATTCAAGACGGCGATGCGCGCATCATTGCATCCCAGAAGGCTGATCTCGAACCTGTCCGCCGGAAGCCCGAGATGTTGCAGCGTGGCGGCACAGGCGTCTTCGGCCAGCGCATCCAGTCCAACGTCGTTCCAGCGGTGATCCTCGGCTAGGGTGTCGACCAGTTCAGACATTGTCGTCGGAATCGTACGCCTCGATGATTCTGGCAACCAGCGGATGCCGCACCACATCCTTGGCGGTGAAATAGTTGAAACTGATCTTGTCGATCCCCTTCAGCAGACGCTCGGCATCCGCCA
>NZ_JBARVQ010000617.1:0-3460 GCF_049646345.1 Albidovulum sp.
CGTCCTGGATGCGGGCCGAGGCGCGGCTCAAGACCGAAACGACGGTCACAGACGTCACGACCAACAAGTTTGGCGCGGGCCATGTCATTTCCCTTTGGGCGCAGTCGCAGCACGAAAATATCGTTGATGTTTTCTACAGCCAATTCACCGCACCGACGATCAGCGATGCAGAGGCGGTACAGGTCTATAAGGGCGCGGCATCTACCCCGACGCGGCATTTCATCAGCGATGCGACGCCGGTCAGTTCCGCACTGGCGGCGATGGCCGAAACCCTCATTGATGCAGCGCCGGGCCATAAGTTCTCGGTGATCTTTCAGACCAAGGGCGGCAGCAGCCCGAACGAATTGGTTGATGACGGCAACGCAACCCGGTCCTGGGCGGCGGACAAGGCGCTGCACGATCTGGCCGTTACCGATGGCGCGCATGTTGGTCTGGCGATGTGGCTTTGGTTCGGTTCGCCGGGCAGCGGCTTCGGCGCCAACTATGCAGATGCGATCTTTCCGCTCTTTGGCAAGAAGACCCTGGCCGGAGCCGACGTCACCATTCCCGGCACAATCACCCACGGCGGCGGCAGCTATAACGCCGATCACTGGTTCGGCGAGCTTTATGACTATGCCAAGACCAAATGGGTCTCATCCGGCCCGCACCGTTTCGACATCAATGCCGACATGCAGAACGCCTTTCAAGAGACGGGCGGGGCATTCAATAACTTCTTGGTCAACATGGACGCGGCTCGTGATGCGTGGCGTGCGGCAACGGGCAACGCCAACGCCACCATGTTCCTGCCCGACAGTTTCGAGCATATCGTCTATGAGAATGGCCGCACTGACGGCAGCGGCGGCTGGACGGATCAATCCCACGGCGGTACGGGACCGGACGGCACCGCCCTTCTGGCCCGCAACGTGGCGCTGTCTGCGCTTGATGCGCTGGGAATTACCGCCTTCACCGTGCCAGAGTTCGATAGTTGCACATGGGAAGCCGCCGGGGCCTATGTCGAGGTTGGATCAAGCGCCGGCAACATCACCACAACCCGGCTGGCACGCGGCGATGCGGCGCTGGGAACGACCTTCCCGCATTGGTCCGAGGTCATGGGCTTCTACATCAACGGGGTCCCTGCCGAAAACGCAAGTATCGTGGCGGGCAAGGTTCGCATTCTGCCCAACAGCGGCAGTTTCGTTTCCTCTGACGTGCTGAGCTATGGAGATGGCGGATCGACAGGCCAGCAGCAATATCCCGAAGATATGTTGAACGCGACCTGGAAGAACCTGCCGATTGTCGACGTGGGCGAAGCGACGGTTGACGGTGTTGGATTGCGGCCACGGCCCGCGCCGTCCGTCTTTGCCAATACCCTTGCCGGTGCCGCGAAGTTCACGACGTTGGCCGGTCAAACCACAAGGTTCAAGGATCTGGTCGCCCTGCCAGCGGCGATGCAGCAGATCACCATCTATGTCGATGCGGCGATCGGCGCTGGTTTCAGCGGCGGTCCTTATCTCTTCTCGGTCGAGGGTACGCCAAACCTGCGGATCCAAGTGCTGAATGACGGCAAGTTGCGGTTGATTATGTACGACACGACGGGCACCAACGTCTTCAACGATCTCATCCTCGATACGATCACGGCAGGCAACCGATTCAAGTTCACCTTTTCCATTGATCTGGCGAATACGAATGAGTGCTGGACCACGTTTAACGGGGTGGCGACGCAACGCAACTTTACCGGACGGGCGGCAGGATTTGCTTCGGGGGTGCAGAAACTGCGGTTCCTGTCGGGAATTTTCGACAACCTACCATTTATTGGGGATGTCTACGAGCTGGCGGTCTGGAACGAATATGTCAGCGGCGGCGGAAACCCGGCGAACGACACCAACCTTCGCACCAATGGCCGGATCGTCGGCCCTGCGGCAACGGCGAACGCGCACCCATGGAAGCTGGGCGGCGACACAACATGAGGAACGTAAGATGGTAAAAGTCACCTATGAATCGAACGGCTCCCGTGTTGCCGATGGAATACGGATCACCGAGGTTTCGGGTGGCGGGACCATCTTCAAGGTGATGACCGGGAAAACTATGGACGATATGTCCACGCTCAAGTTCGTCTTTGACGACGAGGAGGTCAATCCCGCGCCGGGGCCTGTGCCGGTCCCGCCGCCAGCGCCCGAAACAGGGCCGGTCCAAGCCCCGCCGATCCTTGGGCAGAATGTCGTTACCACCGGGCCTGACCTTATCGCCGCGATCAAGGCCAAGGCTGCCAGCGGCGGCGAGGTTGTGGCGCAAGGCGATATGGGCGGGGTGGATATTTCCGTGGCCGCCATGGTTCCCATTACCGTTCGATGCGCCGGGGCAAAGTTCGATCATCTGCACCTGAAGGGAAGCCGAAAGATCACGTTTTTTGACGGCGATGTCTGCCCGAAGGTGACGACGCCCGACGTTCCGCTGTTGCTTGCTGATACTGCCTGCGAGGGTATTACTTTTGACGGATTTGAAGTCCGTTCGCATCCCGACGCGCACAACTATCGTCAGTGGACCCAGCAAGAATGGCTGGCCAGAAAGGCATGGGGGGCAAAAATCGCAGGCCGCCATTGCATGTTGATGAATAGTCGTCTGCTTGCGACCCATTTGGGCGCCAATCTGGAAGGTGAGTTGTCGGCGCTGATAAACAACCAAATTCTGGGAAATAGCTACGACTGCATCCGGTTCATCGGCACAACCAAAACATCGTTTGGGATGGCCGTTTCCGACAACTTCATTGCCGATACCTACCTATATGACCCCGCCGCCCACACGGACTTCATTCAACTGTGGACGGTGAAAAATGCTGCAATCACGGCGGAAATGCACAACGGGCTGATCGCAGGTAACGTCATGACGATCCGCGCCACCTATCAGGACGGGCGGGACAGCCAGACCAGCAACATGCCGGTTTCCAACACGCAAGGGATTGGCGTCTTTGACGGTATTTACCAAGGGCTGACCGTTGCCGGGAACATTCTCAACACGACGCACTATATTGGCCTGAAAGCCATGCCGCCGGGGAATGCGTCTTTCTCGAATTCAAGGGTCACAGATAACCTGTTCTTTTCGCCGAACCGGGCGGGGGACCGGGCGCAAATCATGATGGGCGGGCCGGGGCTGCAACACTCAGGCAACCGCGCCAGGATCGTCAATATTGACGGGGTTGAGGACAAAACGCACGGCCTGACGGAAGCAGAAATAGCCGCGCTACAACCGAAATTTATCGTGCCATCTTGGCGTTAATCGTGTGGGCCTGATGATTTTCGCGCCGGGAAACTTCAAGAACGACCCAGAGGGCTATCTGGGCAACCAAGCCGGGCATTGGGCTATCGGGATTGTCGCGACTATGGCGGCTTTCCCGCTTTTCGGCCTTCTGGCGTTCATTGTCGTCGGCGTGTTTTATGGGGTGGTCTGGGAAGGCATTGTCCAGCGATGGGCGCTGCCAATGGAC